>CAXTDP010000290.1:0-3962 GCA_964242295.1 uncultured Acetobacteraceae bacterium
GGAAGCCGTTGCGGGCGGCAAGCGACGCGGCGACGGCGGCCGGGCGGCGCAGCGCCAGCAGCGCACAGGGAGCGGCGGGCAATGCGGGTGGGGTCAGCACAGGCAGCCATAGGGGCAGCAGGCGGGACAGCCGCAGGTCCTTGAGCACGAACAGCCCGGCGCCGCCATACTCCGCCTGTAGCGCCGCGGCCATGCGGGGGCGGAGGGTGTCCTGCAAGGCGGGCGGCAGGCGGCCCGGTTCGAACGGGGTCCAGTCCGCCCAATGGGAGCCGCCGAGGAGCAGCGCTTCGTCATTCAGGCGGACGACCGGCTGCGGCTCCCAAAAGCCGCGCGGGTTGTCTGGACCGGGCGGGACAGGGTGCGCCGGACCAGCGGCGCCGAGCAGGCTGGCCACCCGGCTGAGCGCGGAGGTGCCGCCGCGATACATCCCGAGAACGAAGAGGGCGCGGTGGGGCTGAGCAGGAGGCATGGCCGGGGAGGGTAGCGGTTGATGGAGGGGCTGCCTATGCTTGGGTGCTGCTTCCCTGGGAGGGAACCGGCCGACCGGCTTGGCTGCCGCGGACGTTCATCCATCGGCCGGGAATGGCTGCACGCCGGCTGGCTCCGGGCCTTGCCGGCGCCTAGCTGGATTATCGTGGCTTGGCGCGGCACAGTCTGGCCGGAACAGGAAAGGTCAGCGCCATGCCAGTCATCGCCGTCATCGCAGCGGGTGCAATGGGTTCGGCAGTGGGCCGCGTGCTTGTCGAGCATGGGGCCGAGGTGCGGACCCTGCTGGCTGGACGCAGCCCGGCCAGCGTCGCGCGGGCAGCCGCGTCCGGCATGCAGTCCGTGGACATGGCAGGCATCGCAGCCGCCGACGTCATCCTGTCCATCGTGCCGCCGGGCGACGCCCTTTCGCTGGCCGAACAGCTCGCCCCGGCCCTGCGGCACGCGAAGCCGGGTTTGATCTACGCGGACTGCAACGCCGTCAGCCCGCAGACGGTGGCGCGTGTTGAGGCCGCGGTCGCGCCGAGCGGCGTCCGCTTTGTTGACGCGGGCATTATCGGCGGCCCGCCGAAGCCGGGCAGCGCCGGGCCGGTGTTCTATGCGTCGGGCAAGCACGCGGCCGGCCTGGCCCTACTCGCCCAGTATGGGTTGACGGTCAAGCTGCTGGATGGCCCGGTCGGCGCGGCATCCGGCTTGAAGATGAGCTATGCCGGGATCACCAAGGGTTTGACCGCCCTGGCCGCGGCCATGATGCTTTCGGCGACCCGATTCGGCGCTGCGTCCGACTTGGCGGCGGAGTTGGCGGACAGCCAGCCGGAGTTGCTGGCGCTGTTCCGCCGCCAGGTTCCGGGGATGTATCCCAAAGCCTATCGCTGGGTGGCCGAAATGCAGGAGATCGCGGCCTTTGCCGGGGAGGATGCCGGCGTCAAGCAGATCTACACGGGGATGGCCGCGCTTTACGAGGATCTGGCGGCGGACCAGGCTGGCTCCCGGCACAGCATTTCGGCGCTGGATGCGTTCCTGAGCCATCCGTGAAGCGTCGCAGGCTGGGAGGCGTCGCAGGCTGAGGGACCATGCACCGGCGCCCGGCACCATCCGGCTGCCTGCCGGGTCGGGGGGGGGACGACAGCCGCGGCCACTGGCCGGCCCAGCCGTCCCGTGCCAGCAGCGGGGCTGCCGATGCCAGGCGTCTTCACGATCTCACCAGAGCGAATTGGCAACGGGCGCACAACTGGTGTTAGTTGGTCAGCCACGCCGTGCGCCGAATCGCGGCGGTGCCGCATCAGGGGACGCTTAGGGCATGGATTGGGACAAGTTGCGCGTGTTCCACGCGGTGGCGGAGGCCGGCAGCTTCACCCATGCCGGTGAAACCCTGAACCTCAGCCAGTCCGCGGTCAGCCGCCAGATCTCGGCGCTGGAGGAGAACCTGCAGGTTCCGCTGTTCCACCGCCACGCCCGCGGCCTGATCCTGACGGAGCAGGGGGAAAGCCTGAACCGCACGGTGCGCGAGGTGTTCGCCAAGCTGGCGATGACCGAGGCGCTGCTGACGGAAAGCAAGGAGAAACCGGCTGGGCGGATCAAAGTCACAACGACGGTTGGGTTCGGCAGCTCGTGGCTGGCGCCACGGTTGCAGAAGTTCCTGGAGATGTATCCCGACGTAACCATGAGCCTGCTGCTGGACGACACCGACCTGGACCTGGCGATGCGGGAGGCCGATGTGGCCATACGCATGCACGCGCCGAAGCAGCCGGACCTGGTGCAGCGGCACCTGATGCAGATACACTGGGTGGTCGTGGCACACCCGGACTATTTGGCCCGCGCCGGCACGCCGGCGCGTCCGGAGGAGCTGGACGACCACAAGCTGATCCTGTTCGGCGACTACCGCCCGCCGGTTGCGGACATCAACTGGCTGGCGGAAGCCGGGCGCCGGGTGGGATCACCGCGCCGGGCGCTGCTGGAGGTCAACAGCATGCACGCGATGGCGATGGCGATACGCTCCGGCCTGGGCATCGGCGTGCTGCCGGACTGGATGACGGGGGAGCTGGACGGGCTGGTGCGGCTACTACCGGAGATGAAGGCGCCGAAGGTGGACGTGTTCTTCGTGTATCCGGAGGAGCTGCGCAATTCCAAGCGGGTGGCGGTGTTCCGCGACTTCCTGCTGGCGCGGCTGCAAGAGCTGCATTAGGCGGCGCGGCGCCGGGCAGCGGCGCCGCTTCCCCGCGCGGCAGCGCCAGGGGAGCTGGCCTGAATTGCACGGGGTTAGCGCAGGACGACGTCCCTAAAAACTTTTTCTTGGTGATTTCGCGCGAGAATGCCCTGGCCGCAGCGCATCAGGAGCATCATGCGAAACCTCGTTACACGGATTACCATCCGCACCAAAGTCATTATCGGTTTCGTCCTCGTCGTGTGCTGCACGGCGGCGCTGGGTGGCTTTGCGATCGAGCGGCTTGCAGCGGTCAATGCTGTGGCGGTGGACATCCGGGAGGACTGGATGCCATCCGTCTGCGTCTTGGGGGATCTCAAGCAGCGCATGGAATATGTCCGGCAAACAGAGGCCGCCTATGCCCTGATAACCGACCCGGCTGACCGCAAAGCGCAACTGCGCCTGTATGAGGAGGGTAATGCCGAGGTTGCAAAGGCGTTGACGACCTATGCTCCATTGGTCACGCCTGGGGCGCAACAGCAGCTTGCTGACGAAATAATCGGATTGTGGACGCAGTATCGGGCGCTCAGCGCGAAATACGTTTCGATGTCCGGCAGCGGGGACGCCGGGGCAGTCACGCTTTACCTGGGCGAGATGCGTTCCTTGTTCCGTAAACTGCGGACCAAGCTTTCCGAGGACGTTGCGCTGAATGTGGACGGCGGCAACGTGGCGGCGGACTTGGGGACAATGCTGGGCGCGCAGGCGCGGGCTTGGATCCTGGGGGCGCTCGCTTTGACGGCACTGCTGTGCACGGGCATCGGCGTGACAATGGTGCGCGGCGTCGCCAAGCCGATCACCATGATGACGGCCGCGATGCGCCGCTTGGCGGCCCAGGACCTGGACGTCGCGATCCCCGGGGTGGGCCGCGGCGACGAGATCGGGGCGATAGCTGGCGCAGTGCAGGTGTTCAAGAACAATGCGGTGCACGCGAAGGTGCTGAAGCGGCAGCAGGCGGCGGCGCAGGCCAGGCGCGCCACGGAGGACGAGCGGGTGCGGGCCGAGGCCGAAGAAGCGGCGGCGACGGAGGCGGCGGCGCTGGTCGTCGGCTCCATCGGCACCGGGTTGGAGCGTCTGGCGGCCGGGGACCTCACCTACCGGGTGGATGCGGCGCTGCCGCCGGCCTACGAGAAGCTGCGGGCGGACCTGAACGGGGCGATGAACGGGTTGCAGGAACTGATCCGCGGGATCGTCGTCAACACGTCGGGCCTGCAGTCCGGCGCCGGCGAGATCACCCAGGCCGCCAACGACCTGTCGCGCCGGACGGAACAGCAGG
>CAXTDP010000290.1:3972-7150 GCA_964242295.1 uncultured Acetobacteraceae bacterium
CGCCAGCCTGGAGCAAACGGCGGCGGCGCTGGACGAGATCACTGCAACGGTGCGTGCGACGGCCGAGGGGGCGGAGCAGGCGCGCAGCCTGGTGTCCCGGACTACGGCGGAGGCCGAGCGTTCGGGCGCCGTGGTGCAGGAGGCAGTGACGGCGATGGGCGGAATCGAGCAGTCGTCGCAGAAGATCAGCCAAATCATCGGGGTGATTGACGAGATCGCGTTCCAAACGAACCTGCTGGCGCTGAACGCCGGCGTCGAGGCGGCGCGGGCCGGGGATGCCGGGCGCGGCTTTGCGGTGGTGGCGAGCGAAGTGCGGGCGCTGGCGCAGCGCAGCGCCGATGCAGCGCGGGAGATCAAGGCGCTGATCCACACCTCGACCCAGCAGGTCGGCTCCGGCGTGCGGCTGGTGGGGGAGACCGGGCAGGCGCTGGGCCGCATCATGGCCCAGGTGGGCGAGGTCAGCGGCGTGGTCGCCGGGATTGCCTCGTCGGCGCGGGAGCAGGCGTCGGGGCTGGCCGAGGTCAACACGGCGGTGAACCAGATGGACCAGATGAGGCAGCAGAACGCCGCCATGGTGGAGCAGAGCACGGCGGCGTCGCACGCCTTGGCGCAGGACGCGGAAGAGCTGGCTCAATTGGCGCAGCGGTTCCAGATCGGCGGCGACGCGCCGGCACGCCCGGCGGGACGCGCCCCGGCGTTGCAGGTCGTGGGCGGGCGGGGTCGGAGGGGGTAGGTTCCGGACGCAGGACGGCCCGGCCGGCGGGCGTGCGCCGGCCGGGCCCTGACGCAGCCCCGGGTTGACCGGAATCGCCAGCGCTGCGCCGGTCGGGACGGCGAAGGTCGCACTCATCGCCGAGACCGGTGCCGCTTCGGGGGAACACTGCGCTTAGCCCTTCCCTTACCCCGGCCCTTTCCCGGAGGGAGAGGGAGCAGGAAGCTTCCGGCTGGCGCACCCGCTTGCCATGCCGTGCGCGGCAGCCCTACCGTTCCGCCCACCGAATACGGGGGGAACACTGTCATGACGCGCATTGCGAGTCTCTGGGCTATCTGCGCCCTTTTCCTGGCCGTGCCGGCCGGCGCGGCTGACGTCAGGGAGGTCGGCAGCTTCCACATCGGCGGGCGCACCGTCACCCTGTCCGGCCTGTCGAAGCGGGAGATCGTGTTCTCGCCGGGTTCGCCGCCCACGACCGTGGACCCCAACGGCGAGTTCGCGGTGGACCAGATGTATGTGCAGTATGTCCTGCAAACCGTCCCCAAGGCGCGCTATCCCCTGCTGCTGTGGCACGGCGGCGGTCTGACCGGCGTGACGTGGGAAACCAAGCCGGACGGCCAGCCAGGCTGGCAGAGCTTCTTCATCAACGCCGGGCACGATGTTTACGTGTCGGATGCGGTGGAGCGCGGACGGGCGTCCTGGGCGCGCTACCCCGAAGTGTTCAAGACCGAGCCGTTCTTCCGCACCGCCGCCGAGGCCTGGACCCTGTTCCGCTTCGGCCCGGCCTGGGACCCCGATCCGGCCAAGCGCATAGCCTACCCCGGCGAGCAGTTCCCGGTGGATGCGCTGGGCCAGTTCATGAAGCAGGGTGTCCCGCGCTGGGCCACCAATGACGCCGCGACCCAGGCCGCCTACGACGCCCTGGTGCAGAAAGTGTGTCCCTGCGTCATCATAACCCACAGCCAGGGCGGCAACTTCGGCTTCACTGCTGCCCTGCACGCGCCGGACAAGGTGCGCGCCCTGATCTCCATCGAGCCGTCTGGCGCACCCGACCCGGCGACCGCGCCCATTGCGCCGCTGAAGTCCGTGCCCCACCTCGTGGTCTATGGCGACTACCTCGGCGAAAGCCCGTTCTGGCAGCGCATCCTGCAAGTCACCACCCGCTACCGCGAGGCGCTGGCGGCCCAGGGCGGTGTCGCCGACCTTATTGACCTGCCGGCCCAGGGCATCCGCGGCAACACGCACATGATGATGATGGACCGCAACTCGGACCAGATTGCCGGGCTGGTGCAGGACTGGATGGCCCGGCAAGGGCTGATGCGGTAGCGGCCTGCTCAATCCCGCCTCCCCCCTCGCACGCTTGCTGGATGGACCGCTACGGCCGGGCTGCGTCACCTGGATCGGCCTGCGCCCGGTCCGGCACGCGCTGATGGTGACGCCGCCAGCGTTGCGCCTGACGCCGGAGGATGGCGCCGTGGGCGACCATTACAGCAGCCGCACCGGCGCCGCCCGCGGCGTCACCCTGATCGAGCAGGAATGCCTGGCCGCCATCTTCTCCTACCTCGGAGCAGGCCCGCCGGACCCGCTGCTGCTGCGTCGGAACATCTTGACGTCGGGCATCAACCTGGACGCGCTGCGGGAGCGGCGGTTCCGGGTGGGCAGCGCGGTGCTGGAGCACACTGGCGCCTGCCATCCCTGTTCCCGGATGGAGGCGCTGCTCGGACCCGGCGGCTACAACGCCGTGCGAGGACGCGGTGGGATCACGGCGCGAGTGCTGTCGGCCGGGGAGGTTTCGGTGGGCGATGCGGTGGTGCGGGTGGGATAGTTCTGGAAGCTGCCGATTGGAAATAGCCGCGGGTGCGACAGGACACAGGCGGAGTCACGCGGTATGCAGGGCATAACGCAACCTGGACATCACGCTGGCATGTCCGGGGATGCGGGCGCCGGGCCACGGCTTGCGCGGTATGAACCAGCTTGCATGGGAAGTGTCGCCCAGGCCGCACCGGTTCTTCCCTGCAACAGCGCCAACGCGGCCGCACCCGGGACTGCTTGGATGGTGCAGCACGCCCGCCGTCCAGTGCTGCACCTTTGCTAAGCCGCAGTCCCCCGCTGCCGATCCTGCGGCACCGGGGTGGCGGCATGGACCGCAGCCAGGCGTTCAAGCCGCGCCGCCACGTCGGCAGGAACCGAACCAGCACCTGCCGCCCACCGGCGCACCAGCCGGTCATCACAGCGCAGTAATTCGGCCTTGCTGCGTTGCGACCAACCCAGCAAGGCCAGACAATTCACGGAACCGGTCGGGGGTCACAGATGGAGGCCCCAACTCCGCAGGACGAGGGAAAGAAGCGCGCTGACGGCGCCGGCCACCGCAGCGGCGGTCGCGACGGGTGCAAGGAAGCGGCCACGGCGGAGCTAGTACTCCGCGCCGGAAGTAGCGACCCTGGTTTCGGGTGAGTTTTCGCTGCC
>CAXTDP010000291.1:0-7116 GCA_964242295.1 uncultured Acetobacteraceae bacterium
CCGCGGCACCAGCAGCGCCGCGGCCAATCCGCCCGCCGCGACCGCCAGCCCGGCACCGGACGCCCAGTATGCCCCGCCGTCCCACCCGATCAGGATGCCGCCCAGCACGGTGCCGGCGAGGATGGCGCCGAAGGTGCCGGCCTCGATCAGCGCGTTGCCGGACAGCAGCTCGTCACGGCGCAGATGCTCCGGCAGGATGCCGTACTTCAGCGGACCGAAGAACGCGGCCTGCACGCCCAGCCCGAACAGCACCGCCAGCAGCACCGGCACGCTGTCCAGCAGGAAGCCCACCGCGGCCAGCGTCATGATCGCCAGCTCGAACGCCTTGGTCCACCGGATCAGCCGGGACTTGTCCAGCTTGTCCGCCAACTGCCCGGCAACGGCGGAGAACAGGGCATAGGGCAGGATGAACAGCCCGCCCGCCAGCGCCACCAGCCCCGGCGCCCCGTCCGCGCTGCGGAACACCACCAGCACCACCAGGGCGTTCTTGAACAGGTTGTCGTTCAGCGCCCCCAATGCCTGGGCCAGGAACAACGGGAGGAAGCGCCGGGTGCGGAGAAGCGGGGAACTCATTCCGTCACCATAGCGGGCTTAGGGACCTGGACCAAACACGCCGCCAGGCCGCCTAGCCGCAAAGCCGCTCACAAGCCGGCCGCGGCCTCGACGAGCAGCCCGCGCAGCCACTCGGACGCATGATCCGACCCGTGGCCGCGGTGCCAGGCCATCGTGAGCGACACTGCCGGGCTGTCGTAGGGCGGGTCGAACAGGCATAGGCCGCCCGCGGCGGCGGCGGCCAGCGCAGGGCGGCGCGGCACCAGGGCGGCCATGTCCGTCTGGCCGACGATGGCCAGCGCCGCGTTGCTGTCCGGCACGATCAGCCCGACCTTCCGTTCCAATCCGATGGCGGATAGCGCACGGGTGAGCGCACGGTCGTCGTCCTGCACGACCCGGCGTTCCAGGCCGTGGTCCACGACCACCCCGTCGGCCGTCGGCGCGTCCTCGTCCGTCAGGCCGCGGACCAGGTGCGGAATGGCGGCCAGGCGCTCCAGCGTCAGCGGGCCGGCGGCCGCAGGATGGCCGGCGCGCAGGACCCACACCAGGCGGTCCTGCATCAACTCCTGCACCGCCAGCCGGTCCGGGGCGCGGCCGAATTGGGCGATGGCGACGCACAAGCGTCCGGTATCCAGCGCCTCCGCGACGTCGCCCATGCTGGGCCGCACCCGCAAGGTGACGCCCGGCGCCCCCGTGCGGAGACGCGCCAGCACCGCCGGCAGCAGCACGGCGCAGGCATAGGGATTGGCGAGCAAGGTGAAGCGCCGGGTGGACGTCGCAGGGTCGAACACCTCCTCGGCCAGGGCGGTATGCAGTTGCAGCAGCCCGGCGCGCAGGCGGGGCGCCAAGCTGCGCGCGCGCGGCGTCGGTTCCATGCCGGCGGGGGTGCGCGTGAACAGCTCGTCCCCCAACAGGTCGCGCAGCCGGGCGACGGCGTGGCTGACAGCCGATTGCGTGACGCCCAACCGGTCGCCGGCACGGGTGGTGCTGCGCTCCTCCATCATGGCGTCGAACACGCGGAGCAGGTTGAGATCGAGCGTGGCGAAGTTCATCGGCAGTCCGATTCACCATGAACGACGGTCATGGTCCGTGTGACGAGGTATCATTTGAAGTGTGGGGTGGCCTCCCCGACGTTGGGGCCACACCGCCCAGAAAGGCGGGAACCTAAAGCGTGGAGGACATCATGCGGAAGTTTCTTCTAGTTGCGCCCGTCCTGCTCCTAGCCGGCGCCGCGTCTGCGCAGACCCAGCGCTGGGAATATGGCGCAGGGAACGGCGACGGGGTCCAGTATCAAGGGCCGAAGCCGGTCTACAACTACGCCTACGGACCCGGCAACGGCGACGGCGTCCAGTCTGGGGCCACGGCGAAGATGGGCTATGCCTACGGCGGCGAGAACCAGACTGGCGGAATGGTGCAGATGACGCAGCCGCAGCCGAAGCAGCAGACGGCTTCTCCGACTCCCAGGGCTGCGGCCCGGCCGGGCGATCATTCCTAAGGGTTAGCCCACTGCCCCCTGTCCGGAACACCGGTTCCGGACAGGGCTTATGCATGGGACCAACGCCTTCACCCGACTTGTGAAAGGCTCTCCAGTCATCGGCACTGTCCCAGTTCGTCGGGCAAGGGCATCCTTTTCCGCGATGACTTGCAGCTATTCAGACTGACATAGGCGTTGCTCCCGACCTGGCACGAAACCCAAAGCTATGTGGATAACGTCGCCGGTAGGAACATCGTAATAGCGGTACCCTCTCCCGGTGTGCTGCGGATCGCCGCGTGGCCGTTTAGCTGCCGTGCGAACCCGAATACCTGACTCAGTCCCAATCCCGTACCCTGGCCAATCGGCTTCGTGGTGAAGAACGGCTCGAACGCCTTGGCCGCCACGTCGGGCGTCATTCCTGTGCCGGTATCGGCAACTGTCACCGTGATGAAGGGTCCCGGTTGCGCCTCCGGGTTGCCGGCCAACGCCGCCGCGTCCAGCGTTGCAGTGCCGGTGGTGACGCTCAGTCGCCCACCTTCCGGCATGGCGTCCCGGGCGTTGATGGCGAGGTTCAGCACTGCCGCCTCCAGTTGAGCCGGGTCGGCGCGGCAAAGCGGCAGGCTTGGAGCGGGCATGAAGGCAACGGCGACTGTCGCCCCGACTGCCTGACGCATCAGGTCGGCAAAGTTGGCCAGCAGCGCGTTCACGTCCAGTTCAACGACCTGCAACGGCTGGCGGCGGGCAAAGGCCAATAGGCTGCGCGTCAGCGCCGCACCGCGCTGCACCGCCGTCACCGCCGTTCCCGCGAGGCGTATGACCTTTGCCCGGATCAGGTCGCCATCAGGCAGGTGGCCAGCGGCGCGCTCGATCAGCTCCAAGTTGCCCATCACGACCGTCAGCAGGTTGTTGAAGTCGTGCGCGATCCCGCCCGTCAACTGGCCGACCGCGTCCATGCGCTGGCTGTGGCGGAGCTGCGTTTCCGCCGCCTGGCGCTGCCGGCTTTCCTGGCGCAGTTCCAGCAGGGCCGCCTGCTCTGCCCGTACGCCGCGCAGGGCCAGCAGGGACACGCCCAGCAGCGTCAGCGCCGCAACGCCGGCAAACACGCCGTACATGCGCAGGTTGTCGTGCCAGCGCCGCATGATCGCCGCCTCGTCCAGGCCGAAGACGACGTAAACGGGATAGCCGGCAACCCGGCGGTAAGCATAGGTCCGGTCCACCCCGTCCAGGTGCAGCCGCGCCTGGAACACTCCGCCATCCGGCTGCTCCGCGATGTGCTGCATCAGGTCGCCGCCGGGCGCGGAGTGCGTCAGGGGGTCGGCAGGCTCGCGCGCCAGCACGGCGCCATCGGCGCGAAGGAGCAGGGCCATGTGTGCGTAGGGCGGTGCGGCATCGTGGTAGAACTGGGCGAAGTAGGCTGGGCTGGCCGCGACGTGGATGGTGCCGCCGAAGCCGCCGTCCTCCCCTGTCCGTCGCCGGCTGATGGCGAACGATGCCTGCCCGGTAGATCGCCCGGCATAGGGGCCGCTGATGTAGGTGCCCGCCCCCTCCGTTTGCTGGACTCGGAAGAAGTCATATCCGGCAACATTGGAGTCCGCATGCCAGGCGTGCGTTCCGGCGAGCATGGCCCCGTCCGGTCCGGCGATCCAGGCGGACACCGCCTGCGCGAGCGGCGCCTTGACCCGGCGCAAGAACTCGCTGGTGAAGGGCGAGGCAACCTCGGCGGGTGGCAGGTCGGCCACGCGTTCCTCGATGAGGGACAGTAGCAGCTCTTCGGTTTCGAACACCTTGCGGGCATGTTCGTGCATGATCGCCGCGGTGCGCGCAACGGTGTCCGCAGCCCCCCGCCGAACCTCCTGCAGGCTGCGCCACGCGGCGGCGCCGAACAGCGCGGCGGGGACGAGCAAGGCTGCCGCCAGCATGGCCTGGTGCAGGCGCACCAACGGCATCACGGGACGGGAGCCGATCAGGACCACGGCGGGCCACTTGTGCGCGGGGTCCGCATCCTCCGTCGTATGGACCGGGGCTTGAGAATGAACCAGCAGCACGGCCTTCACGAAGGCGGTAGGTCCCACCGAAGGTAAACGCTTCTTAACGAGTTTCCGTCATGACCTGGCCCATGTCGGAGCTTAAAACGATGCCTCGGCCCACCGCGATCCAGCGGTCCGGCTGGGGAGTGTCTATGCCGCAACAACTCGCGTCGCTGTCCACTGGACGGGCGATCTTTTTGCTGGATTTGCTGGCGATGGCGCTGCTGTGGCCGGCGGCGCTGGTGCTGATGCAATGCGGCAGCACGGCCTTCGCCGTGCTGTATCCCGCAGCGAATCTGGGCGCGCTGTATGCGATGGGGCTATACCGGCGGGACGTGGCGCTGGAGGTGCGGCGGTCGCTGGGCCGGGTGCCGCTGGCCGCCGCCGCCGGTGCGTTGGGCGCCGGGGTGCTGCTGGCGATGCTGGGATTGTCCGGCAGCGGGGTCGTGCCGGCAGTGCATGCGGCGGGATGCTTCCTGCTGACGGGAGCGTTGGCCCGCGTGCTGTTCGACCTGCTGCGCCGCCGCGGGCTGTTCTGCCGGGCGCTGCTGATAGTGGGCGCCGGCCGGCGCGCCTGGGATCTCGTTTGGATGCTGCGCAAGGAAGGGCTTTATCTCAACTACCGCATCGTGTTCATCCACAGTCCCGAGCTTGGCGACGTGGACCCGCGCCTGGCCGACGGCTGCTGGGGCGCCATCGTTGCGCTGCCGCAGGACGGCTTCCTGGGCGCGGCCCAGCGGTTCGGCGCCGACAGCATCGTGGTCGCGCCCGATGAGCGCCGAGGCCTGAAGCTGGAGGGCCTGCTGGACTGCAAGATCGCCGGCATCCCGGTGCTGCAGTACTTGAGCTTCATCGAGAAGGAAACCCGCCGGATTGACATGAAGCGCATGGAGCTGAGCTGGCTGCTGTACTCCGACGGCTTCGTGTTCGGCACGTTGGACCGGGTGCTGAAGCGTACCCTGGACCTGATGGTCAGCAGCGCCGTGCTGCTGGTGGCCTCGCCCTTCCTGCTGGCGGCGATGCTGGCGATCAAGCTGGAGGATGGCGGACCCGCGCTTTACCGGCAAACCCGAGTCACCCGCGGCGGGCGTCCGTTCCGGATCAACAAGCTGCGCACGATGCGGGTGGATGCGGAATGCGGCGGCGCGGTCTGGGCCGCGCAGGGCGATGCGCGTATCACCCGCAGCGGCGCGTTCCTGCGCCGGACGCGCCTCGACGAGGTGCCGCAACTGTTCAACGTGCTGCGTGGGGAGATGAGCTTCGTCGGCCCGCGTCCGGAGCGCCCGGACTTCGTGGACATGCTGTCCGGCGCGATCCCCCTGTATCGAGAGCGCCACGTGGCGAAGGCGGGGCTGACCGGGTGGGCGCAGATCAACTATCCCTACGGGGCGTCCATTGACGACGCCAGGTCCAAGCTGAGCTACGACCTTTACTATGTGAAGAACTTCTCGGTGCTGTTCGACATGCTGATCATCGTCCAGACCATCCGGGTGGTGCTGTGGCCGGGCGGGGTGCGGTAGGTCAAGGCAGCACCCGCAAAAAAGGCCTGCAAAGGAAAGCTGGTTGCGTCGGGCTGACCGGACTCGAATCGCATGTTGGACCATGGTCCGGCTGCTTCCTGCGATGTCGCGCATCGCCCAACCGCTCCGCCCGATCCCGGGCAGCGCCGGCACCGATGCCAGCGTCCGCTATGGCGCTGCCGCCACCGTCCAATCGAACGGCAGCGCCTGCACCCGGTAGTCCGCCGGCACCGGCGACCCAACGCGATACCGGTTGATCGTCCCGATCAGCCCCGGCGTCCGCCCCATCACCCCCGACACCCGCACCACCCGCGCCGCCGGGTCCACGGCGACGTTGGCCGGGTCGGACAGGAACCGCCGCGCCGCCACGTCCAACTGCGCGTCCAGGTCCGCCGCGGCATAGGCCGTGCGCGCCAGGCGCGGGCAGGACACCGCCGGGCAATACAGCGCCAGCGGCACCCGCCAGTCCCCGCCGGGCCCGTATGCAAACGGCAGGATCAGGTTCTTCTGCATCGCGTCGAGCGTCATCTCCTGCCCGGCCACGGTGAAGTGCTCCAGCCGCAGCGAATCCAGCCGACCCACCGGACCCAGCCGGTCCGGGACGCCGTCGCGCACGATGCCGAGGGTCCAAAGCGTGTTGCTGGCGTTGATGAGGAAGGCCATCCGCTCCTGCCGCGGCATCGCGGCGAGGTCGGCCTGCGCGACTGCCGCCGCCGCCACATCCAGCGCACCGTGCGCCGCGGCCAGGCGGCGGTAGTCCACCCGGCCCGCATCATCCACCGCCTGGTCCAGCACGCTCGGCCACGCGAAGGCGACGTCGGACGGCAAGGGACGCACCGGCGGCGTGACGCCCACGGTCGAGCACCCAGCTGCCAGCAGCAGCCCGCAACACCACGCCAATCGTTGCGGCAGCGACGCAACGGCTCCGGAACCGCCGCGTTGGCCTCCCAGGAAGACCAATCCCAGGAGTGCCAACATGAAGCCATATGCCATCGCCATCACCCTGCTGCTCGGCGCCGCCGCCCCGGCGCTTGCCGCCAACGCCGACGCGCCGCAGGCCAACGTGGACAAGCGCACCGACGCCGGCAACAGCACCGGCAACGACAAGGTGGACGCGTTGAACCGCGGCCAGCTCGATGCGGACCAGAAGCCCACCGCAACGGCTGCATCCCCGCCAGCGGCGCCCGCCCCTGCGGCGCCGCCAGCAGCCAAGTAGGCGTCAGCCCGGCATCACCGGGGCCACCACGGGCCGGGCGGACGCCACGGCTCATACTGGCCGCCCCTCCCACCGTAGGGTGCGCGGGCGTAGCCGGGTGGGACTTCCGGCCACGGATAAGCGTCCCCCTGCCAACTGCCGGACCAGCCCTGGGACGCATAGCCTTGCCCGTCCCGGCTGTCCGCCGATGGTTCGCCCCAGCCGCCGTGCTGCGCTGTCGAGAAGGACGGGCGGCCGGCATCGGCCCGCGGCAGGCGCAGCGGGTCGCGGCGGTCGCCGTGCAGCGGCAAGGCGCGGAGGCGGGCGTCGGCTTGGCGGGACATGACG
>CAXTDP010000292.1:0-7108 GCA_964242295.1 uncultured Acetobacteraceae bacterium
CAGGCTGTTCAGCCCGACAAAGGCAAGTAGGTTGCCCCAGGTTTTTGACACTCCCGCAGCCATCTCGTTGAAGTTGAAGTTGACCTGTTCTGGAAGAGCCTTTCATACTCTTGCAGAAGGTCCCTTCCATGCCGATCACCCGTCCTCCACGATTTCGAATGCTCTCGACAGCGGTTTGCATTGAAATCGGCTGGGGCCATGCGGGCGCTTCAGGCATACCAATGCGCTGTGGTTGGGGCCAGTCCCATCGCCGCTTGGTTGATGGGGTTGTATCCAATCTGCGCCGTGGCCGACCCCGACTGCACGGCGTAATTGCCGGCAGCCCGGTTGGCGAACAGAGGGTCCCCGTATTTCGGCGCCGTGTCCGTCGCATTGGGGTTCATCTGCAGGGCGCCGCCGACATAGTTCCAATACAGGTTGTCGTAAATGCTCAACGCACCGCCGTTGTAGCTCTCGTACAATCCTTGCCCGGGGTTGGATGTGGTGAGGACGTTGCCATGGATGGCATTGCCGTACATCGCAGCGGCTGCGCTTGAACTGCCGTCCGCCGCCTGGATGAACACGGCCGAGTTGGTGCTGGTGCCGAGGTCGAAGATGTTGTTCTGGATGTCGTTGCTGTGCCCCTCATGTATCTGCACCGAGTGGGTCCCGGCGTTGCGGACGATGTTGTTGTAAACCGAGACGCCGCTCGCGCCGTCGTCAAGGTAGATGCCTACGTCATGGGCGTTGCCGCCGGGGCCGGTTCCGTCCACCAGGTTGTCATGGATCGCCGTCTTGGTATCAACTCCGGCCCGGCCGAGCACGTAAATCGATCCACTGTCATAGGTGGTTCCGACGCCGGTGTTGCGGACGACGTTGTAGGCGATGGTGTTGCTGACGTTGATGGTGGCGTAGTTGTCGAAGTTCTCCAGCGCGATGCCCACACCTGCCGTGTTCTCGACCAGGTTGTGGGTGATGGCGTTGGAGTTGGCGCCGTGGACGTCGATGGCGCCGCCCTGCATCCCCGGCGTGGACGTTCCGTTGATGATGTTGCTGTCAATGGTGTTGCTGTTGCTGCCGTCCTTGACCTCGATGCCGAACTGGCCGGACTGGTCGATCTCGTTGCCGGCTAGCACGTTGTTGCTGGAGCCGCTCAGGACGATTGCGGTGGCGTTGGACTGGAACAGGTTGCCGGTGATCGTGTTGCCGCTTGCGCCGTTCAGCGACACCGCCCCGCTGCCGGCGTTGCTGAACGTGAGGCCGGTCAGCGTCACCCTGGTCGCGCCATTCAGGCTGACCAGGGATTGCTGGCCGTTGCCGGCGACCAGCACGGGTTTCTGGCCCATGGCGGCGGCGAAGGTAAAACCGGTGTCGGCTGCTGACAGGTTCAGGGTGCCCAGGCCCGCATAGGTCCCGCCCCCGACGTAGGTCGTATGTATGGCGCTGCCCTCCATCGCGGCCCTGGCACGGTCCAGCGTCGCGAACGGATGGGCGGCGCTCCCGTCTGCGGCGTCGCTGCCGCTGATTGCGACATAGAATGCACCGCCTGATGGTGGGGTGGGCGTTGGGGTAGGCGTCGGCACCGGTGTTGGAACGGGCGTCGGCGTTGGTGTTGGAACGGGAGTTGGCGTCGGTACGGGCGTGGGCGTGGGCACTGGAGTGGGCACGGGCGTAGGCGTGGGTGTTGGGGCAGGTGTCGGGACCGTACCGCCGAAGCCTGCCGGCAAGCGAAACGTCGCCACGCCGCCATACTCCATGTCGCCGGAGCCTGTGACGGTTCCAACGCGGGAGGTGTAAATCTCCGACGGGTCGGTTACCAGGATGGTCTTGCCGTTGACGGTGATTGATTGCAGTTCAAGCGCGCGAGCGCCGTTGGTGTTGTAGAACCCAACCTGGATGGTGTGCGCGACAGTCGTATCCAGGGAATTGGCAAAGGCGTATGTCGCCGATGTGTCGGTCACTACCTGTTGCGCGATGGGTCCCCCGTCCACGATGAGCACTAGGTTCGGGTAGATCCCGCCATCTGCGACGCCGTACGCCGTGACGCCGATCATCCCGGCTCCCGTAGATGCGGGCGTGGGCGTCGGAACCGGGGTAGGCGTCGGAACTGGCGTGGGCATGGGGACCGGCGTGGGTATCGGAACCGGGGTAGGCGTCGGAACCGGGGTAGGCGTCGGAACAGGCGTGGGCGTGGGGGCCGGGGTGGGCGTCGGAACCGGAGTAGGCGTCGGAACCGAGGTGGGCGTGGACGTGAACACGCTTGCCGGCAAGCGGAAGTCGGCCACGCCGCCATACTGCATGTTGCCGGTGCTGGACACCGTGCCGACCCGGGACGTGTAGGTCTCCCTCGAATCGGTGGCCGGGATCACCACCCCGTTGATGCTGATGGACTCCAGTTGCAGGGACCGCTGGCCATAGGTGTTGTAGAAGCCGACCTGGATATCATGGGCAACGCCGGGCACAAGGTTGGCAAGGAAGCTGTATCCCGCCGAAGTCGCCGTCACCGCTTGCGTTCCGATCGGCGTTCCATCAACCACAAGCGTCAGGGCCGGAAAGCCGCCGGCGTCAGCGATGCCGTAGCCGGTGACGAGTATTGACGTCTGGGTTGTTCCAGCCACTTGCGTGTCCTCCATGTTTTGCCGGCACGTTCAGCCGAGCTTGGCCAGGGCCTTGGGCGGTCTGCTTGCGGCGCGTCAGTCGGGTAACGGCCCGGCCAGCGGCGTGGCCGCCGGCCGGGCCGCGAAGCGGGAAGCAGCCCGAGCGGACCGGACGACGCGCCAGCGACGATACGATGCGACCCGCCTGAAGCCTCCGCCGTGGTAGGATGGCGCCAGGTGCGCGTGGCGCGTCAGCACTGTGCGGCTGGCCATCATCGCCGCGTGCTGCATCCGCAGGGCCTGCAGTTGCAAGGCCCGGGCCGCCCAGAACCGCTCGCTGTCGGCAGCGGTCCGCTGCCCGGACTTCATCCGCACCCACTCCGCAGGAGTCAAAAGGCTGGGCGGTTGCCGGCCGCCTTGCCAGGCCGGGCCACTGCCCAGGGCGGCGGGGATGACATAGACGCCGGCACCGCTTGCCAGGGGCGACCCGACGGCGGCGAGGTAATGCTGGGCGCGCTGGCAATACTCCATGGACCGCACCGACATCACGGTCTCTCCGTAGCCGGCGCGATACTTCATCAGCGTGGTGCACAGGTCGCCCCCGGCCCGCGCCCAGGCACCGCTGAGATACTGCACGCCAAGCTGGATGTTCACCGCAGGCTCGGCCAGTTGCGCCAAGGTGCCCCGGAACCCGAGCATGGACGCGGTCGCCGGCATGACCTGCATCAGCCCGATCTCTCCAGACGTGCCCACGGCTGCCGGGTTCCAGCCGCTCTCGACCATCGTGACGGCATGGGCCAGCGCTGCTGGGATGCCCCGGCGTCCTGCCTCACGCTCGATCAGGGCGGCATAGGAAGTTTGGCCGGCGACAGGCGCCAGGTGCTGGGGCGATGCCTCGGATGCTTCTACGGCGGCTGGCTGCGCCCAGACAGGCCGGGACGGACCGAGCAGGCCGGACGCCAACGCGATGACGACCGCGCCGATGCCACGGATGCCGACACCACGGGTGCGACACCCGCTTCTGATACGGAGAGCCGACAGGTCATCGGGAAGACGGGATGCAACATGGTTCTGGGCAAAGCGGTGGGCAGGCGGCTGCAGCAGCATTGGCTGAATGTCCGGAGTCAAGATGGTTCGATGCACCTTGGCATAATAGCGGCTTGGGCCGGAAAGCTAGCAATGAATGAAGTTTCTTCCCCGCAATAGTTAATCCTGCGTCGGTTCATCTGGATGGCATAGCGTCGAGTGTCATGCAGACAATGCTAAGCTAGAACCAAAGTAAACAGCGTTGATTTCTCTTGGTCGTCCCGCAACTTTCCGCTCTCTGGACGGCTCCGGCAGCCGCTGTTCAAGTGGGTCTTTCCGTCCATAGAATGCGTCCTGTAAACACACGGCGTTCCACAATTGCCTACCACGTTCTAGGGATGCCGCTGCTCCTGGTCTGTTCAGGCATCACGTTGTTTATATGATGCCCGAGACGCTATGCCCTCATCTGCATGGAAGCGAATGGATTACTGCATCAAACGGGCGAAAGCATATCATAACTATCCTAAGCTACCTCTTTTTGATTAATGCCCGTTGACCCAGGCGCAGTCAGCACTCGAGAGCATTCAAAATCGTGGCTCTCCCGCACTTTGCGTGGAGGCGAACTGTCGACTGGAATGGATAAAGTGCTGATAGCTGGGGCAGATTTTGGGTTGGAGTGGCTGCGGGTATCATGCTGCACCCAGCCAGATCGGCAGCCGTATTTTCTTTGCGAAATCAATCGCCTACTGTTCAAAACGGGAAGGTTGTCTCCACGCAAAGTGCGGGAGAGCCAAAATCGTGGGATACTGATCGGGTCGGGTTGTTACGTGCTTACGGGCTGGGGGTGGGCTGGTAACGAAGCTGGTGTGGCGGGCGAAGCTGGCTGCGGAGCTGCGGCCTGTGGTGACGACGGGAACCGAGGTTGCCTGCATCGAGCGTGACGAGCAGGCCGGCCTGGCCGAGCTTGGACTCCGGCTCACCAAAGCCGTGTTGCACGGCGCAGATGCATGGGCACAGTCACCCCAGCCCCGGCTGTGGTTCAGGCGATGCGGACGGAGATCGAGCGTCCCAAGTCCCTACGTGGACAGCCACCTGGTGCAAGGCGTTGTGCAGTGCTTTGATTAGATCGCTTGGTCCATATGTCTCTGGCCCGTCGGTGCGCTCGCACATGAGCGCTGGCCAAGGTGGTTTCCGCGACCTGACAACCGTGCAAAAGCCGACAGAACCCCAGCCACTCAGCGTGAGAAGGCATAGCGCAGCTCCGCGGCTCCCCAGCCCGGCTCCATGCGGATGCGGGGCAGGCCCCAAGGGTCGGCACCGGCATGGGCGCGGTGCGGCACCGTGGTCAGGAAAGATCGGTAGCCCGCGGCGCGGGCCAGGTCCGGCGCGCGCGCCGGGTCGTAGTCCCTGCCCGGCTGGCCCCAGGGACAGGCGAAGTGCGTGCATGGCCGGCCGAGTTTCGCCTCGATCCGCGCCCGTGACGCCCTGAGCTCTGTTTCCATCTCGAACCCGCACAGGTCGGCAAGGCGGCGGTGAGTCGCGGAATGGGATCCGACCTCCATCCCGCCCGCCGCAAGACTCCGGCAGTCGGCCCAGCTCATGACGCCTGCCCGTCCCTCGTCAATCCAACTCGACACGACGAAGAACGCCGCAGGCGTATCCTGGCCTGCGAGGATCGGGAACGCATGGTCGTATGCGTCGCGGCGTCCGTCGTCGAACGTCAGGCATATGAAGCGGCCGGGCACATGCCCGCCGCCCAGCAAGCCAACCGCGTCCCCGAGGCCGATGATGTCTCCCAGGCTCCGGATGCGGCGGAGCTGGTCCTCAAAGCGCTTGCGCTCGCGGGCAAGCATCCGATGATAGAACAGGACCAGCACGCCGTTGCTGGCCCCACCCTGCGTTCGCCCGAACGTGCGGAGTCGGACCACTGCGGCCCGAGCCGCCGGCACATCACGCAGCTTCTGGGTCAGCCAGCGTACGGAGGCGCTCATGCGCCGACCGCGGCAATAGTTCCTGACACGTCCCGGCGTTCCCCCATGATATGTCCATGCACGGCAACGGACGGAATGGCCGGCGAGCAGTCCGGGTGCCCGCGTGGCGCCACCGGCCGGACTCGCCCTTACCTGGAGTGTTCCGACGCGGATGTCCCGCCAAGGATGCCGGACGCTACCGGCCCTGGTAGGCGGCGAGGTGCAGGAGTGCAATGCGGTCCGGGGCGTAATGCGCGCGCAACTGGGCGGCTTGGCGAGGGGACGGCGCGTAGCTGCCAGGGCTGGCAAGGATATTGAGCATCTTCGCGGCCCACTCGGCTGCATCGTGGGGGTCATCCACGTGGCAGGCCAGGCCAAGCGTCACCTCCGGCAGCGCGGCGCAGCGCGTCGTGAGCGTTGGCAGCCCGAAGCCAAGAGCCTCGACCGGCGGCATCCCGAAGCCTTCGAAGATGGAAGGAAACGCGAACATCGTCGCGTCGCGGAAGTGCCGTGCCAGGGCCGCGTCGTCAACGTAGCCGGTGATCTCGACCCGGTCCGCGACGCCTAGGCTTGCAGCGAGACTGGCCAGCGTGCCGCGCGTGCCCGACACGCCGCGCAACTGATTGTAGTCCTGGCCACAAAGCACGAGACGCGCCTCGGGCAGCCGGGCCGCGACCAGCGCAAAGGCCCGAACGAGCGTCGGCAGGTTCTTGTGGTCATACTGCGCCGCCACGGACAAAATGCGGGGCGGCCCGTGCGCCGTCGCGGACGGTGGCTGCACCGGCGCGGCCGGGCCGAAACGCTCCCAACTGATTGGGTTTGGTATTACGGTGATCTTGTCCCCAAATCGGGAGCCAAGGAACTGCAGCGCGTCCTGCCGGACGAACTCGGAGATCACGATCAGTCGGTCGCACCGGCGCACCGCAAGCATGTGCGCCAGCCGCAGCCAGGCCCGCTTGCGGCGGGAGAAGTTCATGCTGAAGTGGCGATACTGCATGTCGTGCAGCACGCAAGCCACCTCCCCCAGACGCCGGGGCACCACAGGCGGCACGAAGTAGTTTGGGAACAGGACTGCGTCCGCTTTCAGGCCCGGCGCGAAGCAGGCGCGCTGCTCCGCCAGGAACCGCGGTCCTGATCCTCCGCTTTCGACCAACCGGACCCGGTCTCCCTGTGCCACCATTTCCTCTCGGAACGCGATGTCGAGGCGGCGCGCGTCGCTACACAGGATTGTCAGCTCCGTATTGGACCGCCAGAAGCCGCGCAGGAGATTGTACAGCATGTGCTCGGCCCCGCCGACCCGGCCGGCGTCCACGAAGTGAGCGGCGACCGCAAGGTGGACTGGCGCCCCGGTTCCTGGCGTCGCCAGCGCCGGGGTTATCACGGCATCAAGCATAGCCTTCAAACGACACCTGGCCCTCGTCGCGGCTGGAACCGATGCGCCGCAAGTGCAGCTTCTGCGCCGCAAGCATCAGAAGATATAGTGGGTTCAGATACAGGTAACGCCGCCAGAGCCGCCTCGGCTCGTGCGCTAAGCGG
>CAXTDP010000293.1:0-7099 GCA_964242295.1 uncultured Acetobacteraceae bacterium
GCAGGGCGTCGCGGGCGCGGGCGTGGATCATGGCGTCCTTGAAGCGGGGATGGGCGATGCTCTCGGCGGCCGCTGCGAAGCGGGTGCCGAGCTGCGCGCCGGCTGCGCCCATTTCCAGGTAGGCCAGCACCGCCTCCCCCCGGCCGATGCCGCCCGCCACGAAAACTGGAACGTTGTGGACGTGCGGCAGGATTTCCTGCGCCAGCACGGCCAGGGACACTGGGCCGATATGGCCGCCAGCCTCCGATCCCTCGATGATGAGGGCGTCCACGCCGGAGCGCACCAGGCGCTGCGCCAGGCCGAGCGCCGGGGCGAAGCAGATCAGCCGGGCGCCGCCGTCCTTGACCTGACGCACGGCGGCGCTGGACGGGATGCCGCCGGCCAGGACGATGTGGCTGACCCGGGCGTCCAGGCACACCCCGATGAGGTCCGGCAGGCGCGGGTGCAGGGTAATCAGGTTGACGCCGAAGGGCTGATCGGTGAGCGCCTGGGTCCCGGCGATCTCGGCCGCCAGGAGGTCGGGCGGCATGGCGCCGCCGGCGATCACGCCGAAGCCGCCGGCGTTGCTGATGGCCGACACCAGGCGCCGCTCGCTGACCCAGCTCATCGCGCCGCCCATGATGGCGACGCGGCTGCCCAGGAAGCGTGCGCCCCGGTCCTGCAGACGGTCCAGCTCGGCGCGTGCGAGGAGGTCCGCCGCCGGCAGGTCGGGGCTGGCGATGTCAGGCATCGAGGCCGTAGGCGGTGTGCAGGGCGCGGACCGCAAGCTCGGTATATTCGGCGGCGATCAGCACGCTGACCTTGATCTCGCTCGTGGAGATGACCTGGATGTTGATGCCCTTGGCCGCGAGGGTCGCGAACATGGTGTTGGCGACGCCGGCGTGGCTGCGCATCCCGACGCCGACCACGCTGATCTTGGCGACGTCGGCATCCGTCAGCACCACCCCTGCCCCAGTTGCGTCCTTGGCGTCCGCGAGGATCGCCTGGGCGCGCGGCAGGTCGCTGCGGCCAACGGTGAAAGTCATGTCCGTCGTGCCGTCCGCCGATATGTTCTGCACGATCATGTCCACGTTGACGTTGGCGGCGCTGAGCGGGCCGAAGATCGCCGCAGCCATGCCGGGCCGGTCGGGCACCCGGCGTAGGGTGATCTTCGCCTCGTCCCGCGAGTATGCGATGCCCGACACCATTGCGCTTTCCACGATCTCGTCCTCATCCACCACCAGGGTCCCGGGCTTGTCCTCGAAGCTGGAGAGCACCTGGACGCGCACCCGCTCCTTCATCGCCAGCTCGACCGAGCGGGTTTGCAGCACTTTGGCGCCGACCGAGGCCAGCTCTAGCATCTCCTCATACGCTATCTTGTCCAGCTTGCGGGCGCGGGAGGTGATGCGGGGGTCGGTGGTGTAGATGCCGTCCACATCGGTGTAGATGTCGCAGCGGTCGGCCTTGAGCGCCGCGGCCAGGGCGACCGCCGAGGTGTCGGAGCCGCCGCGGCCGAGGGTGGTGATGCGCTGGGCAGGGCCGATTCCCTGGAAGCCGGCCACGACCGGCACTGCGCCGGCGGCCATGGCGGCGAGCAGGTTTTCGCCCTCCACCGACTTGATGCGTGCCCGGCCGTGCGCGTCGTCCGTATGCAGCGCGACCTGCCAGCCGGACCAGGACCGGGATTCGATGCCCAGGGTGTGCAGGGCGATCGCCATGAGGCCGGCGGTCACCTGCTCGCCGGTGGCGACGACCGAGTCGTACTCGCGGGCGTCGTATAGGGGGGACAGGGCCTGGCACCAGCCGACGAGCTGGTTGGTGACGCCGGACATGGCGGAAACGACGACGGCAACCTGGTGGCCGGCGTCCACCTCGCGCTTGATGCGGGTGGCGGCGCTGCGTATGCGGTCGAGGTCGGCCACCGAGGTGCCGCCGAACTTCATCACGATCCGCGCCATGCCTGCCTTCTACTGGGGATGGCCGCCCGTTGCGGACGGCGTTGTGCCGGGTCACATACCGCCGCGGCACGGGGGGCGGCAACATGGCGGATGCGCAAGGCTGGGTGGCGGGGGTGGCTTTGCCTGCGAAGGCAGGGTCGGTGGGTCCCGTGAAGGGGCGGTCAGCGGTTCCGGCGGGCGCGGGATCGGCGACACCGGGGGACGTGGGAGCGGCGATGGCCGGGGACGCGGGATCAGTGATCCCCGCGGAGCTTGCGAAGTTCGATGCGTTGGCAGAGCGGTGGTGGGACCCTCGGGGGCCGATGGCGCCGTTGCATGCGATGAACCCGCTGCGGGTGGGATGGGTGGACCGGCGGGTGCGGGCGCGGTTCGGCGGGGCGGCACGGGTGCTGGATGTGGGGTGCGGGGCCGGGCTGGCGGCGGAGGCCTTGGCTCGGCTGGGGCATGACGTGCTGGGACTGGACGCGGCCGGGGAAGCCGTGACGGCGGCGCGCATCCATGCGGAGGGACAGGGACTGCCGCTGACTTATCGCGCGGGCACGGCGGAGGAGTTGGTGGCGGAGGGGCTGCGGTTCCCGGTGGTGGCGGCGCTAGAGGTGATCGAGCACGTGGCCGACCCGGCGGCGTTCCTGCGGCTGCTGGGGCGGTTGGTGGAGCCGGGGGGGCTGCTGTTCGTGTCCACGATCAATCGGACGCTGCGGTCCCTGGCAGTGGCAAAGCTGGGGGCGGAGTATGTGCTGCGGCTGCTGCCGGTGGGCACGCATGAGTGGGGGCGGTTCGTGACGCCGGCGGAGTTGGGCGTGCTGGGCGGGAGGGCTGGTTTCAGGATGCAGGAGGTCAGCGGGATGCTATTCGACTTGCGGCGGCGGGAGTGGCGGACGGGGGCGGACTTTGGGGTGAACTATATTGCGGTGATGCGGCGGACGTCGGGCAATCAACCGCTGCAAGCTGCGCCACCTTGAGGATGCGAGCCAAGCGGCAGCAGCAGCGCCGGCTCGTCAATGGCTTGCAGATGGATGGGAGCCGGGCAGGCAAGCGCCTCGTCCCCTGGCAACACCGCTTTCAGCACTGGAGCAGAATATGGATTTTCAGGCCTGGATCGCTGAGGTCCAACGCATCGTCACATTTGTCATCGAGTCGGAAGACTGGCGCAGGTACTACGATGCCGGCCTGTCCCCGGAGGACGCCATTGCCCAGCACCGCACAGATGAGGACGTTTGAGCGGCCCCGTCCGCATTCCATACATTTCACCTGATCCCCAACTCCACCACGCGGTCTGGCAGAATTAGGAAGTGGTCCGGCGCACAGATGGCGTTCCACGCCCCTGTCAGGCCGACAGGTCCGGTGGCAGGGACCGTACAGGGTTCCCCCTGCCCCCGGAAGAACGACGCCGCGGCCGGGTCGCATCCCATCACGATTGCCCAGGAAAAATTGGGCTAAGGCAGGTTCGCCCCAGCCTGGGAAACGGCTCTGCTGAGCGTTCTATGCCCGCTCCCCCAACGCCCGCCTTTCCAAATCCCGCAGCCGATCCTTCCCTCCGGGTGTCCGCGGGCTTACCTCCATAGCCTTCTGCCAGGCCGCCAGCGCGCCCTGCCAGTCCCCCCGGTTCTCGGCAATCCGCGACAGGTCTTCCCATGCCGCGAAATGCCGGGGCTCCCGCCGCAGCACCTCCTCGATGTCCCGCACCGCGCCAGTGGAGTCGCCGGTCCGCAGCCGTGCCTGCGCCCGGCCGCGCCATGCCTCCAGCAGCTCTGGCTCCAGGTCCAGCGCGGCGTCAAAGCTGTCCACTGCCTCGCCGCCGGCGCCCTCCTCCATCTCCCGCGCTCCCCGGGACAGGAGCAGCTTGACCGCAGGACTGGCCTGGTTGGACCAGGCCTGCCGAATCTGGCCTTCCAGGGCCTCTGCCAACTCATCGGTCGGCGCAACCTTTAGGGCGCCTAGCATAGTGTCCAGCGTCGCCTTCGGCACCGGCGCCCCAGGGGCAGGCAGCGGCGCGGAGGGCGGCGATGGGGCCAGGTTCGGCATCCGCCCGCCTGGCTCGGGAGGCGAAGCCGGCACCTGGGCCAGCGCCGCCGCTGGCAGCAGCAACCCGGCCAGCAGCAGCGCGTGGCGCATCAGGATTAAGCCGGCACCGGCTGCTTAGCAGCCGGCAGACGGGCAGGCGTCGGGCCGCCGGCCATCCAATCCAGGAGTTGGACCGTGTGGATTACTGGCGTGTCCCCCTGCAACTGCGTGATGCAGCCGATGTTGCCCGCGGCGATCAGGTCGGGCTTGGTGCGTGCGATGTTGGCCAGCTTCCGCTCCCGCAACTGCGCGGCGATCGCCGGCTGCACCAAGTTGTAGGTCCCGGCCGAGCCGCAGCACAGGTGGCCCTCCGCCGGGTCAACGACGGTGAAGCCGGCGCGCTTCAGCAGCACCTTTGGTTCGCTGGTCACGCGTTGCCCGTGCTGCAGGCTGCATGCGGAGTGATAGGCGACGCGCAGGCCCGGCGCCGGCCGGGTCGGCTGGTAGTCCAGACCGGCCAGGTATTCGCTGATGTCTTTTGCAAGCGCCGACACCCGCTCGGCACGCGCCTTCACGTCCGGCGCCTCCGTGCGGAACATGAAGCCGTAGTCCTTCACCGTCGTGCCGCAGCCGCTGGTGTTGACCAGGATGGCATCCAGGCCGTCGCCATCCATCTCGCGGGTCCAGGCGTCTATGTTGGCGCGGGCGCTGGCCATCGCCGGGTCGTGGCGGCCCATGTGGTGGGTCAGCGCGCCGCAGCAGCCAGCGCCGCGGGCGATCACTACTTCGATCCCCATGCGGGTCAGCAGGCGGATGGTGGCCTCGTTGATGGCGGGGTCCAGCACCTTCTGGGCGCACCCGGCTAGCAGGGCGACCCGGCCGCGGCGCTCGCCCTGGGCGGCGTGGACCTGGGGGGACTGCATGGCGCCCATCGGCGGCAGCTTGGCGGGCGCCAGGTCCAGCATGGCGTGGAGACGCTCGCCCAACGTGCTGGTGCGCGGCACCAGGGCGCGGAACGGCTTAGCCAGGCGGGCGCCGGTCAGGGAGGCGCGGAATAGGGCCGGGCGCGGCAGCACGACGGTCAGGATGTTGCGCAGCATCCGCTCGTGCCAGGGGCGGGTGTAGGTGTTCTCGATATACTCGCGGGCGTGGTCCACCAGGTGCATGTAGTTGACGCCCGAGGGGCAGGTGCTCATGCAGCTCAGGCAGGACAGGCAGCGGTCCACGTGACGCACGACCTCCTCGGTCGCAGGCCGCCCGGATTCCAGCATGTCCTTGATGAGATAGATGCGGCCGCGGGGGCTATCCAACTCGTCGCCGAGCAGCACGAAGGTTGGGCAGGTCGCGGTGCACATGCCACAGTGGACGCAGGTCCGTAGCACGCCGTTGCTGGACTGGATGGCGGGGTCGAGCATCTGCTCGGCGGTGAAGTTGGTTTGCATGGTGTCCTATAATCCGGCGTAGAGGCGCCCAGGGTTCAGGATGCCGCCAGGGTCCATCGCGGCCTTGACCCGGCGGGTGATGGCGGCCAGCGGCGCGACCTCAGGCGGAACGACATGGACAGCGGCGCGCATGCCTTCCGGGGCGCGCAGCACAGTCCAGGTGCCGCCGCCGGCTCGGGCCGCGGCGGACACAGCGTCGTGCAACGAAGGCACACCCGCCACCCAGGCCAGGCCGCCGCCCCAATCGAGGAAGCAGCGCCCCCCGGCGGCATGGATCGCATCCACCACCGCCGGCCCGGCGGAGGGGCGGACGGAGATGCGCCAGATCGCATCCCCCTCGTCCGCCCGCAGCGGCACGGCATCCCGCACGGCACGCCAGGCGGCGCGGCTGGCTCCATCATCCAGGGTCCGCGCGGCACCGAACGCGGCCAGTTCCGTCACCAGGCAGCCCAGGCGGTAATGCACGCTGGCGGCGAAGTCCTCGATCCGCACCAGCGCGACTGGGCGACCTGCTGCCGGGCCTGCCAGGCCCGGCACGCGCTCGGCGGCCTCGGCCGGCAGCCAGGCCGCGCCGGATACGCCGTAGGGCGATCCCAGCGCAGCGGACAGGGCCGCCACGCCACGGACTGCGTCCAGGCCGGAGAGCAGCAGCGAGCCGGTCAGCTCCGCTGTCGGCAACACCTTCAGCGTCACCTCGGTGAGGATGCCCAGGGTGCCGTGGCTGCCGGTCAACAGCTTGCACAAGTCCAATCCAGTCACGTTCTTCAGCACGCGACCGCCGGAACGGATCAGCTCGCCGCTGCCGTTCACCGCGCGGACGCCCATGACGTGGTCGCGCATCGCGCCCCAGGCGACCCGGCGGGGACCCGACAGGTTGGTGGCGACCACGCCGCCCAGGGTCTGCACGCCCTCGGTGCCCAGCAGGCCCGACAGGTCCGGAGGCTCGGCGATGATGCCCTGGCCGCCTTCGGCGAGCTTGGCTTCCAGTTCCGGCAACGGGGTGCCGGCGCGGGCGGAGACGATCAGCTCCTGCGGCGCGTGCAGGGTGACGCCGGTCAGGTTGCGGGTGCTCAGGCTGCGGGCGGCCTGCACCGGGCGCAGCATGCCCTGCTTGGTGCCGCGGCCTTCGACCAGCAGCGGCTCTCCTGCGGCCCGGGCGGCGAGGACGGCGGCGATGATGCCGTCCTCGTCGCCGGGTGCCAGGGCGTCAAGCGGCAAGGGGCTGGCCAAGTGCTGGCTGCTCATGGGATTGCCGAGCGTCACCGTCCAGTAGCGGGAACACCTTGCTGGGGTTCAGCAGCCAATCCGGGTCAAAGGCGGACTTGATGCGGCGCTGCTGGTCCAGTTCGACCGCGGTGAACTGCACGGGCATCAGGTCGCGCTTCTCGACGCCGACGCCATGCTCGCCGGTCAGGCAGCCACCGACCTCGACGCACAGCTTAAGGATGTCGGCGCCGAAGCGCTCGGCGGACTCGAAGCTGCCGGGCAGGTTGGCGTCGAACATGATGAGGGGATGCAGGTTGCCGTCGCCGGCATGGAAGATGTTGGCGACCTTGAGGCCGTAGCTGTCGCTCATCTCGCCGATGCGGCGCAGGACGAATGGGAGCTGCCCAGTGGGGATGGTGCCGTCCATGCACAGGTAGTCCGGGCTGATGCGCCCTACCGCGCCGAACGCGCCCTTGCGGCCCTTCCAGATGGCGAGGCTTTCCTCGACCG
>CAXTDP010000294.1:0-7058 GCA_964242295.1 uncultured Acetobacteraceae bacterium
TCGGAGCCGCCAGCCACTCCCCTGCAAGCCAACACCCCGGAACCCGACATGAGCCTCCTCGAAATGCGCCCGCAGCAAGTCCGGCTCGGACAGCAGCTTGGCGGTCCACTGCCAAACCTGGGCTTCCAGAGGTGCCGCGGTGATGCTGCGGCCATTGCAAGCGCCGCGGGCATGGCGCGGGTAACGGGCCGAGCATACATATCGCCGCTGGTCGTCACCGTTCGCGGTGCCGATCATCCGTCGGCCACACTGGTTGCAGATCAGCAGCGCACTCAACAGATAGGAATTCCGGGTGTTGTTCCGCTTTGCGAGTTGCTGGTTGCGCGCCAACTGCTCCTGAGCCAAGCGCCAGGTGTCCGGATCGATAATCGCCGGCACCGGGACGGGGATCCACTCCTCCGCCGGCCGCAGCGCATGGCTGGTGCGACGGCGCGGCCTCGAGCTCGTCGGAGCTGCCATTATGCGGGGATGCGTCCCATCCACTGGACGGCGCCGGTTATACCAGGCCTCGCCCTTGTAGGTCGTGCTGGACAGGATGCGGATGATCGTGCTTTTCGACCAGCCGCGCCCACCCCCCTTGCGCGTCGGGACGCCGCGCTCGATCAGCCGTTTCTGGATGGCGTACGAGCTCAACTGCTCCTCGACGAGCCAGCGGTAGATCTGGCGCACCACCGCCGCCTCACATTCCTCAACAGCCATCTGCTGAGGGCCGGTCTCGGTCCCGCGGAAAAGGCGATAGCCGTAGGTCGGCGTGCCGCCCCAGTTGACGCGTCCCTGGCGGGGCCAGAACAAGCGCCCCCTCCGGGTCCGCTCCGTGATCAGGGCGCGTTCGTATTCGGCAAACATGCCCTGCACCTGCAGCAGCATCTGCTGCTCTGGGCTGTCGCCAAAGACGTGGTTGAGGAACACCACCTCACAGCCGGCGCGCTTGAGCTCGTCGATCGCCAGTACCTGGTAGGCATAGTTGCGCGCCAGGCGATCGGGGGAGCAAACCAGCACGGCGGCACAGGTGCCCTCAGCAACCAGATCACGCAGCCGGTCAAGGCCGGGGCGAGCCAGCGTTGCGCCGCTGCGGCCGTCATCGGTGTAGATCAGATCAGGCAGCAGCTGCCAGCCGCGCTCCTCGGCGGCGTGACGCAAGGCATCGACCTGACTGTCGATGGTTTGCTCCTTTTCCTGCTTGTCCGACGACACGCGGGCGTAGGCTGCCACCAGCTTCAAGCCATTCGCCGGCGGCGTGCCCGCGGCAGGTCCGTCGAGGCAGCAGCCTGCCTTTGCGGCTGGGAACGGCACGATTGCAGCAGATCGAGGGCTTGCCAGACCCGGCGCTTGGCGTCCCGACATGGTATGCGTCCCCTACAATGACGGCCAACGGATCAGCACTGCTGGCGTCGGTCGCCGAACCGGTGTCCCTGGCTTTGGATCGCATGCGCCGCCTCCCTGCGCCCGCGTGGGCACGAAGGATGCGCCCAAAAGCCCAAATCCCTCACCACATTTCGCAAAGAAAACAAGCGGCCTCTTGGAGGCCAACAGCTACGCTCGCGGCTGAATGCGCCGCCACTGGACAGGCCGCCTTACCACGAAAGTGAAACGGGTTTGGGTTGCAACCATATCAGGCTGAGGCCGGGTACCCTCGTCCACACGGACGAGTATAGCATCTATGCCCGCCTGTCGGCTTGGGGCTACGGGCACAAGACGGTCTGCCATGGACGCGGCGAGTATGCTCGCGACGAGGACGGCGACGGCTTCTGCGAGGTCCACGTCAACACATTCGAAGGGTTCTGGTCCTTGCTGCGCTCCTGGCTGCGCTCGCACCGGGGCATCTCGCAGAACAAACTACCGCTCTACCTTGGCTTCTTCCAGTTCGTGCACAACGCGCGCCGGCGCGGCAAAGCCCTGCTCGGTGCCCTGCTCACCGGTTTGGTTGCGTGACAACCCCAGCACCATCCCGGAACCCAATAAGAGCCAGTCGTCCAAGGCGTCACATTCCACAACGGCGTCGAGGTCACCGACACGCCAGCACAGAGCGCCGCCTGATCACGGCGTCACCCAGCTTCCAGCATAGCTCCCGACCGGACGGCGACCGTTCATCCGAACAAAACTTGTCTCGACCCCGCCGCCCGGAGTCTGCATGTTCACGACGTCTCACCCTCAAACAGACTGCCCATACATGTCGCGTTACTTGGCAGAATGCCTTGCTCTGTGGACCGCTACAGCCGGAGGCCGGAAGTCTCGATGGTTGTCTTGTTGCTGCTTGAGCCTGCTTCCCAGCCCTACGCTTGAGGCACCACTTAAAACTCGATTTCGAGCATGTGTTGAGACGACTTCACGCACGCTCCAACGACCACGATTAGCATTGTCACTGTCTGTGAAAGGCTCCAAAGATGACCAACCCGATGATTGGCCACCTGACAGATGACGGTTGCGTTCTTAATGTTGCCCCGGCACCAGCACTGCAAGCGCTTTTCGCCCGCCAGCTTACCGAGGCTACGCGGCCAGACGGCAGTCTTGACCGAGATGCCTTGCTGACAGTCGTGACCGAGTTCACTGCACGCGCACTCACGACAAGCCAGGCCCAAACAGTCCAGTTCAGGGCCATATTGGAAAACATGGCACAGGGATTCTGCCTGTTTGACAGTGAGCAACGCCTCATCGTCTGCAATCATCGTTACGCTGAGATATACGGGCTGCGCGCGGAGCACGTACAGCCCGGCGCCACATTGCGAGATATCGTGGAACATAGATATCAGGTTCAAACGACGCCCGCCATGCCCTGGGCCGAGTATCTGCAATGGCGGGACGAGGTCGGACAAAGTCAACAATCGCACACCAGTGTCGTCGAGCTGCAGGATCGGCGCATGATCGCCATACGTCACCAGCCGATGCCGGGTGGCGGCTGGGTAGCGACACACGAGGACATCACCGACCGTCTTGAGACCGAGCGACGGTTGGGCTACCTGGCCCGCCATGACGTCGTAACCGGCCTGCCCAACCGAGCCATGCTGGCAGAGCAGCTTAAGGATGTTCTCAGCCACACGTCGCGGATGGTGCCATGTGCATTGCTGTCTCTCAGCCTGGATGGTTTCCGGGCTGTAAACGATACGCTTGGACGCCAAGTGGGCGACTTGCTACTGCGTACTATGGCTGGTCGGCTGCGACAGCACCTGTGCCACACTGATCTATTGGGTTTGCAAGGGACAAATGAGTTCGTCATCGTGCAATGTGGGGCTGCGCAACCGGAGTCGGCAATCCGCCTCGCCGAACTTTTGCTGGAGTTGATTGGCGAGCCCAGCACGATCGAAGGACAGCAGGTCGTGGTCAAGCCTAGCATCGGCATCGCAACGGCATTCATGGCCGGGCAGGACGCAGATGCGCTCATCAAAAACGCCGACGTTGCGCGGCATTGGGCGAAGACGGACGCTTGCGGCCATTTTCGCCTGTTCGAGCCGGAAATGGATGATGCCGTGCAGACACGGCGCCGGCTGGAGATGGATTTACGCGAAGCCGTCAGCCGCATGGCGTTCCAGATACACTACCAGCCACAATTTAACCTCCGAACAAGCCGTATGTCAGGCTTCGAAGCACTGCTGCGCTGGGATCATCCGGTGCGTGGCTCCGTTCTGCCCGCCGGCTTCATTCCTTTGGCCGAAAAAATCGGATTGATCGGCACGATCGGCCAATGGGTTCTGGAGCAGGCTTGTGCCCAAGCGGCATCCTGGCCTGATGGCATGAGCGTGGCGGTCAACGTCTCGGCTGTCCAGTTGCAGGATGATACGCTACCCACCGTCGTCGCTGCCGCCCTGCGCCGCAGTGGTCTGTCTCCCTCACGTTTGGAATTGGAGATTACTGAAACCTGCATGGTAGAAAACGCCAGCACTGCTTCTGCAATGTTGAACGAGATACGTGCCACCGGGGTGCGCATCGCCATGGATGATTTTGGCACGGGCTACTCGTCCTTGAGTTCCCTGCCGATGCTGCCGTTTGACAAGATCAAGATTGATCGTTCGTTCGTTTCGAAACTGGGAAAAGGTCCTGCTCACACTGCCATAGTCCGCTCGATCGTCGATTTGTGCACCAGCCTGGGCGTGACCTGCATTGCGGAGGGCGTAGAAACAGAGGAGCAGCTTGCCATGCTGCATCGTGAGAATTGCAATGAGGTTCAAGGATTCCTGCTCGGGCGGCCAGCCCCAGCGCAGGACGTTCCCAGTATGCTGCATGCATTCGCCCTACATCAGCGAGACTGGATTAAGGAGATTTTGGCCGTTCGTCCAAGCATTGCAGCGCCGGCTCAGTCTGGACTTTCTGACATTCCGTTCGCCAAGATTGTGCAAACGGCGAACGACGTTGTCATCGTGACCGATGCGGACCTTGCTTCCCCCGGACCAACGATCCTTTACGTGAACTCCGCTTTCACCCGGCTAACAGGCTACGAGGCGCATGAGGCAGTTGGCCTGTCGCCCCGCATCCTGCAGGGGCCTGGCACCAACCGCAGCACGTTGGACGAGATTGCCGCAGGTTTAAGGGCTGGGCGGGAAGTGCAGCAGAAAGTGCTGAACTACGCCAAGGGCGGCGCACCATACTGGCTTGACCTTCGGATCGTGCCGTTGCGGGATGACGCAGGCAAAGTCATACAATTCGTGGCGGTTGAGCGAGACGTGACGTTTGACAAGCGCCGTCTAGACGAACTGGAGTATGTGTCTGACCGGGACACGCTGACAGGGATCTTAAACCGCCGTGCCTTGATGCGCATCATGGATGCTGAGCTGCAAACGTCGCGGTTACGCGGCGGGACCGGACCTTGTTTGGCCTTCATCGATGTGGATCACTTCAAGCGAGTTAACGACGAGTTGGGGCATGCGACGGGCGACGCGGTGTTGTTCGGGATTGCAGACCGACTGACCGAGAACGTGCGGCGCATGGACATGGTCGGCCGTATTGGGGGAGAGGAATTCGCAGCATGGATGCCGGCGATAGCCTTGCGCGAGGCCGCGGCCATTGCTGAGCGGTTACGCTGTGCGATTTCGGCAGAACCGTTCGACACGCCGGCTGGGCCGCTGCGAGTTACCGTCAGTATCGGCGTTTCCGAGGCGGATCGAAACCAACACAGCTTGGCCGACATGATGGATCAGGCAGACCATGCGATGTACGCAGCAAAGCAGCAAGGCCGTAATAGGGTGGCTACAGCTTCGGTCTTGCCTACCTTCTCCTTGGTGCGATGATTTGAGCTGACCGTGTCAGGTTGGTGCTCGCCGCGGCGTTGTTGCGTAGCACGCAAATCAAAACGCCTCCGGCAAACCCGGCGCGGTTCATGCTTCTGTTTGGGAATGTGGCGGCGGCGATCTTGGTTCAGCTTGAACGGCAAGGCAGACATCCAGGGATAAGAGAAGGAACAAACCTCCCACACCAGGGTTGTTCAACGCTATGAAACGGCGAGCATTCTGAGTAGCTTCGTGATGCCTGCGAGACCAGCGCGGTAGCGGTCCTGGCTGAGCGTGTCGGTGCGGTCTGCCTTGAGGATGTTCAAAGCAAAGCTGCGCAGGCGGGCGAACACGCCCGGGTTGGTACGGATGCGCGAGCGGTCTTCGCCCAAGATGACATCGCGGGTGTAGTGCGAGGTGTTCTGGATCTTCCAGTGCGCGCGGGTGGCTTCGGCAGCACGGGCGGCGGTGACTGGCGTGTTCGAGACGTAGTAGGCGGTCTCGGCGGAGTGTCGCAGCAGTCGTATCCATCCGGTCAGGGCCGTGGTTGCACGTGGTCAAGCGGCGGCTGCGACATCCTGGCCGGGTTTGCGCCAGTTCCAGGGCAGTAGTTCATGGAGGCGGGATGCGGGGTGGTCGTTGATCCGGCGCAGCACGTCGGCGAGCCAGGCACGCGGGTCGGTGTTGTTCAGCTTGGCGGTGACGATGAGCGAATACATGGCCGCGGCTCGGTCGCCGCCGCGATCTGATCCGCAGAACAGCCACGACTTTCTTCCGAGTGCAATCCCTGGGTCATTCTGCCCATATCGGGCAAGAGGTCGTTGTTCACTACCGGTGGCACCCGCTTCACGGGCGCCGGCTTCGCCGTCACTACGGTGAGCGCCGGTCAGGTGATGATGTGGTTCATGTCGAAGCGGCGCCGGGCATCGTCATGGTGGTGGCGGCCTGGATGCTGGACCCGGTCGCCTGTGCGGGCATGGAGGTCGGCCCGCCCCGCGCTGCGGCCTGTGCGCTGGCCGACCTGCACCGCCTGCTGACGGCGCTTGGTTTCAGGACAGACTCCCAGGGCGACTCGACTGTCGCCCTGGGGAGCAGCAATGAAGCCAGCACAGCAGAACGCGCCGCCGCCACTGCGCCAGACGACGATGGCACTGGACGGCAAGAGTCTATGGGGGATGACAGCGGTCGAGCGCGACGCGGCGGTCGACGCCCTGGCCAGGCTGTTGTTGGAGGCGGCGGGCGTGCCGGCAAAGGAGGCCCACGATGACCGCGGCTGACGCCCTGCCGGCGTCGGTGCTGCGTCGCCGGGCGGTGGTCTACGTGCGGCAGTCCAGTCAGTCGCAGGTTCAGGCCAACTTGGAGAGCAAGCGGCGGCAATACGACCTGGTCGAGGTCGCGCGCCAGCACGGCTTCCACGACGTCGAGGTGATCGACGACGACCTTGGCCGGTCCGCCAGCGGCACGGTGGCACGGCCGGGCTTCGACCGCCTTGTGGCCTGGCTTTGCGCCGGCAATGTCGGCGCCGTGCTGTGCTTCGATGCCTCCCGCCTCGCCCGCAACGGGCGTGACTGGCATCACCTGCTCGAGCTCTGCGGCCTGGTGGAAGCAAGGGTGATCGACATGGAAGGCGTGTAAGATCGGTCATGTTGGTGCCCTCATTTGCTCGTGTTCGGTGCGAAGTCGAGGTGATCGACTTGGCCTGACTTCAGCCGCTGCAGGGCGGCGATGGTCTCCTCGGTGTCAGGGAACAAGTAGCGTTTGGCCGCGGTGTCGCGGGCAACAGCGATGGTCCCGTTCCAAATCCGGCGCTCAATCCAGCAGCGCGGCACCTGCACCCGCCTGGCCAGTTCGGACATGGTG
>CAXTDP010000295.1:0-7019 GCA_964242295.1 uncultured Acetobacteraceae bacterium
CACGCTGTGCGCAGGAGAGTGCGGCGAGATGCCTGGGCCATGCTTCTTCCCTGAATTGCTTTACAAGTCTCCGTCGCTTTATCGCAAACATATTAATAAAACGCAACAATAAATTTTATGCAACAATAAAGAAAACTCGATTTCCTTGGCACGTCAGGATGAGTTTTACAAAGTATATCGTATTCCTAGAAAGCCTGCCGCAAAGCATGCTGCAAGCTGTAAACGGAGAAACATGGTTATAACGGCACTTACCCTTGCCGTTCGTGTGCAGGCCTGCCGTCGCCTGCACCGGCACAGGCGGCATCCCATGCATCGCCAAGCGCATCGCCCCTCAAACCAAGGGGCGATGCCAAGCTGCCAGCCAGCGAATGGGGCAGGCAGTTACCCTGCCGCCACCGTCACCACGATCACCCCATCCGCCCCGACCCGGGCCGGATAGGTCTGCACCCGGCAGTCCGTGTTCAGCCCGTCCCCGCTCCGCAAATCATAGGTCCGATCGTGCAACGGGCAGATTACCGCGTTGCCGTCAATCAGCCCGTCCGCCAACGGCCCGCCCAGGTGCGGACACCGCTCCTGCGTCGCGAACACCCCGTCTCCATGGGTGCGGAACACCGCCAGGCGCTGGCTGCCCACCGCGAACACCCGGCCCTCGCCGCGCGGGATGGCGTCCAGCGCGCCCACGCGGTGCTCCAGCATCGCCTCAGTCACCGACCACCTCCGCAAACTGGTTCACTGTTTTCGGCTTCACCGCCTCTTTCCACGGGTCGTAGGCGGCGTCCGTGCTGACCTTCATCGCCTCGTCCAACGCCGCCGCGATCCCGTCAGCGTCATCCACCACGATGGCCCGGATACGCTCCAGCCCGATGCGCGGGACGAAGGTGTAGGTGCGCTCCTTCCACTTCGCGTTCTCGCGGTAGTACTGCATGAAGCGTCCGCTGATCTGCAGCGCCGCTTCTTCCCCGTCCACCACGCACAGCAGGTCGCCCTTGCGTATGTGCGCCCCGGCGGCCCCGCCGACGTAGATCTCCCACTTGCCCTCGCCGATGGCGACCAGCCCCACGTCCTTCACCAACGCCTCCGAGCAGTTGCGCGGGCACCCGGCGGTGGCAAGCTTCATCTTGGCCGGGCTGTCTATGCCGCGGAACCGCCGCTCGATCTTGGTCGCAAGCCCCATGCTGTCGCCCAGCCCGAACCGGCAGAACTCGGTGCCGATGCAGCTCTTGCAGGTGCGGTAGCTCTTGCCCCACGCGGTGCCCGCCGGCATGTCCAAATCCTGCCAAACGCCGGGCAGGTCCGCCTTCGCGATGCCAACCAGGTCTATGCGCTGACCCCCGGTCATCTTCACCAGCGGCACGTTATACTTCACCGCGACCTGGGCGATCCGCATCAGCTCCGCCGGCGTGCACACGCCGCCCGCCATCTCCGGCACCACGGAGAAGGTGCCGTCCTTTTGGATGTTGGCATGCACCCGGTCGTTGATGAACCGCGCATCCCGCTCGTCCTCGTACTCCCCGGCCCAGACCGTCGCCAGCAGGCTGGCCAGCGGCGGCTTGCTGGCCGCGTCCTCCCCCGTGGCGGACAGCGCGGCGAACACCTGGGACACCGACTTCAGCCCCAGCCGCTTCACCTCGGCGACAAGCTCCGGCTTGGTCATCGCGATGCAGGGGACGTAGTAGTGGACGCTCGGGTCCTCCTCCACCTTGCCGCCCGCGAACCACTCGACCAGCTCGCCCACCAGCGACTTGCAGGACCCGCAGCCCATGCCGGCCCGCGTCGCCTTCATCACCGCGGTCATGCTCTTGGCGCCGCCCGCGACGCAGGCGCCGATCGCCGCCTTGCTGACGCCGTTGCAGTTGCAGACCTGGGCGTCCGCCGGCATCTCGTCGAGCGTCACCGCCTGCGGCGGAGCGCCAAGGTCGAACAGCAGCTCCAGCCGCTCGTCCGGCAGCTTGCTGTCGCGGTCGAACGCCTGCATCAAATAGGCGGCCTTGCTGATGTCGCCCATCAGGATGCCGCCCACCAGGCGCCCATCCCTGACGATCAGCTTCTTATACGTGCCCCGGCGCGGCTCGCTGAACTGGATCACCTCGTCGCCGTCGTCCTTCGGCTCGGTGATGCCCATGCTGGCCAGCTCGACGCCCATGACCTTCAGCTTGGTCGCCAGCTTGCTGCCGGTGTATTCGGCATTGGGGTTCGCGCCGGTGATCTGGTCCGCGAACACCTTGGCCTGGTCCCACAGCGGCGCCACCAGCCCATACACCTTGCCGCGGTGCTGTGCGCACTCGCCCACGACATACACGCGGTGGTCGTCCGGGCTGCGCATGGTGTTGTCCACCACGATGGCCCGCTCCACCGTCAGCCCGGCCCGCGCCGCGATCTCCGCGTTCGGCCGGATGCCGGCGGACACCACCACCATGTCGCAGGCCAGCTCCGTCCCATCCTTGAAGCGCAGGCCGACCACCTTGGCGGCGCGGTTGTCCTCGCCTTCGGTTAGGATGGTCGTCGTCATCTTGCCCAGGTGGACCTGGCAGCCCATGCCCTCCATCGCCTTGCGGAGCATCAGCCCGCCGGTGCTGTCGAGCTGCATCTCCATCAGGTGCCCGGCCAGGTGGATGACGTGGACCTCGCAGCCGTGGTTCAGCAGGCCGCGCGCCGCTTCCAGCCCCAGCAGGCCGCCGCCGATCACTGCCGCGACCTTGCTCTTCTTGGCCTGGGCCATGATGCCGGTGCAGTCGTCAATGCCGCGGAAGGCGAAGACGCCGGGGCGCAGGGTGCCGTCGTCGCGCCAGGCGCCCTCCATCGGCGGGATGAAGGCGCGGCTGCCGGTGGCGATCAGCAGGGTGTCGTATTCCTCCTGGATGCCGTTGTCGGCGGTGACGATGCGGGCGGCGCGGTCTATGTGCGTCACCCGCGCGCCGCTGTGCAGGCGGATGTTGTGCTCCTTGTACCAGTCGAGCGGGTTGATGTAGATCTCGCTCACCTCCTGCTGGCCGCTCAGGATGTTGGACAGCATGATGCGGTTGTAGTTGCCATAAGGCTCGTCGCCGAACATCGTGATGTCGAACAGGTCCGCGCCGTCACGGGCCAGCACCTCCTCGACGGCGCGTGCCCCTGCCATCCCGTTGCCGATCACCACCAGCCGCTGGCGCGTCGCGCCGTATGTCATGCCGTCCATTGCGCCAACCCCCCTAGATTTCCACGAAGCCCATGTCGAGCACCAGCGTCCCGCTGCAGCCGGCCGGCGCCAGCACGTGCATCTCCAGCTTGGTCTCCGGCTGCAGGTCCTCGACCACCACCAGCGGAATGTGCACCGCGGCCTTGGCCCCGATCGGGAAGGAGCGCATCGGCTCGCCGTCCCGCACCAGCACGACCGAGATCATCTCCGCCGTGCTGTTGCCGGCGCGAAAATAAACCGTCTGCGCCCGGCGGTCGGACGGGACGGTGTAGGTGACGCCAAGCGGGGCCGGCGTCTCGTATCCCGTTCCGGTGAAGGCATGGGTGCCGACCAGGATACGGGGGGTGCTCTCTCTCATGCAGTCTCCTTTGATGCGCGGTCCAAGCGGACGGCGCAGGCTTTGTACTCGGGGATGCGCGACACCGGATCCAGCGCGGCGATGGTCAGCCGGTTGGCGCTGCCCTCCCCGCTCCAGTGGAACGGGACGAACACGGTGTCCCGCCGGATGTCGCGGGTGATGCGCACGGCCATTTCGGCGGTGCCGCGCCGGGTGGTGAGGGTGACGCGGTCGCCGGGCTTGATGCCGTGCTGCCGCGCCGTGTCGGGGTGCATCTCGGCATAAGCGGCAGGCTCGGCCGCCGCCAGCTCCGGGATGCGCCGGGTTTGTGTGCCCGACTGATACTGGCCCATGACGCGGCCGGTGGTCAGGATCAACGGGTAGTCGTCGCACGGCTGCTCCGCCGGGCCGCGATACTCGATGGGATGGAAGCGGGCGCGGCCATCGGGATGGGCAAAACCGTCCAGGAAGGGGCGCGGGGTGCCGGGGTGATGTTCGTCGGGGCAGGGCCAAAACACCCCGGCCTCCGCCGGCAAGCGGTCCCAGCTCGCCCCGGCGTAGTCCGCCATGCCGCCGGAGGTGCAGCGGCGGAACTCGGTGCCCGTCGTCTCGGCGTCGCCGGTGAAGTGCGCCCCGGCGCCCAGCCGCCCGGCAATGCCGGCAATCACCTGCAGGTCGGTCCAAACCCCCGCCGGCGGCTCCTTGGCCTTGCGGCGCAGCAGGATGCGGCCTTCCAGGTTGGTCATGGTGCCGCCTTCCTCCGCCCACTGCGCCACCGGCAGCACCACGTCGGCGATGGCGGCGGTCTCGCTCAGGAAGGGGTCGGCAACCACCAGCAGCTCCGCCTTGCCCAACCGGTCGCGCAGCTTGTTGGCGTCGGGTCCGGACACCAGCAGGTTGCAGGCGAACACCAGCAGGCCGCGTATCTTGGCATCGGCGCCGCCGGTGACATCCAGCAGCTCGCAGGCGGACAGGCCGGGCTGCGGCAACGTGTCGGGGTTCACGCCCCACACGGCGGCCACGTCCGCCCGGTGCTGCGGGTTGTTCAGCAGACGGTAGCCCGGCAACTGGTCTGCCTTCTGCCCATGCTCCCGCCCGCCCTGGCCGTTGCCCTGCCCGGTCAGGCAGCCCCAGCCGCTGCCGGACCGCCCAGGCAGGCCGAGCGCCAGCGCCAAGTTGATGAAGGCCAGGGCATTGTCCACGCCATGGCTTTGCTGCTCCGTGCCGCGCCCGGACAGCACCAGGGCACGTCCGCCCTCCGCTCGCGCAGCCTCACCCAGGATGACGGCGGCACGCTCGATGTCCCTGGCGGGAACGCCAGTGATGCGCTCCACCCGGTCGGGCCAATAGGAGGCGACGCTGCGGCGCACCCGGTCCCAGCCGGTCGTGCGGGCCTCGATGTAGTCAACATCAATCAGCCTACGAGCGATGGCGACGTTCAGCAGCCCATTGGCCAGCGCGGCGTCGGTGCCCGGCGTCAGCGGCAGGTGCAGCGTGGCGGCGCGGGCCGTCGCAGTGCGGCGCGGGTCGGAGACGATCAGCTGCCCGCCGCGCACCCGTCCCTCGTCGAACCACTGCATGATCGGCGGCATGGTTTCCGCCGGGTTGCTGCCGGTGACGAGCACGGCGTCGGCGGCGGCGATGTCCGACATCGGGAACGGCATCCCGCGGTCCATGCCAAAGGCGCGCAGCCCCGCCGCGGCCGAGGACGCCATGCAGAACCGGCCGTTGTAGTCTATGTTCGCCGTCCGCAGCGCTACGCGGGCGAACTTCCCGAGCGCATACGCCTTCTCGTTCGTCAGCCCGCCGCCGCCGAACACCGCAACCGCGTCCGGCCCGGCGGCGGCCTGGATGGCGCGTATGCCGGCGGCGATCCGGTCCAGCGCCTGGTCCCAGGTCACCGGGCGCAGCGGACCGTCTTTCGTGTCGCGCATCAAGGGCTGGGTCAGGCGATCGTCACTGTTCAGCAACTCCGCCGCGGTCCAGCCCTTGCGGCACAGGCCACCACGGTTGGTCGGGAAGTCGCGTGCGGTCACGTTCCAGCCGTCGCCCGTCTGCACGACATTCATGCCGCATTGCAGGGCGCAGTAGGGACAGTGGGTGGCCGTGCCGAGGGTGGTGGGAAGGCTGTCCATCAGTCGTGCGTGCGGCTCTGGAAGGGGGTCATCGTCGCGTTTCCTCAGTGCGCCGCAACATAGGGCGGCATGTTGGCGCGGGCCAGCTAAGACAAGCGTTTTCCCGCCGTAAATGCGCTGCTTCAGCCAGAACATGCCCGGAAAACAGCAACGAAACCAGCACTTGCTGCTTTATAGGGCACTTGTGCCGGCGGGGCTGACCTGGCCGGCCAGCCCCGCCGCCACGGTCAGGCCGCGGCGGTCGCGTCCGACGAGACCCGGCCCTGGCGCTGGGCAACCGCCAGGTCATAAAGCTGCTGCTCTGCCTGCTTGTGCTTCACGCTGAACCGCACCAGCGCGGCGCAGCAGGCGCAAACCAGCACCGCCCAACCCAGCGAATACAGCGCGTTCGGCAGGCTGGTGCTGAACTTCAGCAGGAACCCGGCGGCGACGGCGCCGATGTTGCCGCCCGCGCCGATGATCCCCGTCACCCCGCCTAGCGCCTTGCGGTCAATGAACGGCACCAGGGCATAGGTGGAGCCGCAGGCCATGTGGGTGAACAGGCCGAAGGCGAGCATCGCCATAATGGCCAGGCCCACGGAGTCCATGCTGCTGAACGCCAGCAGTCCCACGCCCTCGCCGACCATCAGGCCGAACAGCAGCCAGGTGCGCCCGTCTAGGCCGAACCGGCCGGCCACCTTGTCGGAGGCGATGCCGCCCAGCGCACGGGCGAACAGCGCCAGCAGGCCGAAGCTGCCCGCCGCGATGCCCGCGGTTTCCAGGCTCAGGCCGAAGCGATCCACGTAGTAGCTGGCGGCGACGCCATGGATGAAGATCTCCACGCCGAAGCAGGCGCCATAGGTGATCGCCAGCATCCAGACCCGGTAGTTGACCATCGCCTGCTTGAAGACGGCCCAGCCGCCCTTCTTGCCGCTGTCTATAGTGATGCCGCGGGCGCGCAGCTCCCTGAAGTTGCCCTCGGGCGCATCCTGCGTCAGCCGGTAGTACATCACCGCGACGATCAGCATCATCACGCCCGGCACGATCATCGCGAGGCGCCAGCCCAGCGTCTGCTGCACGCCGAGGCTCACGAGGGCGGCCAGCAGCAGCGGCATGACCGTCTGCGTGACGCCGCCGCCCGCATTGCCCCAGCCGCCGACGGTGGCGTTGGCGGTGCCGACCACGTTTGGCGCGAACATCACCGAGGTATGGAACTGGGTGACCACGAAGCTCGCCCCGATGGCGCCGATCGCCAGGCGGAACACCAGGAACGACTCATAGGAGTTGGCGAAGGCGATGCCGATCACCGGCACGGCGCCCAGCACCAGCAGCGTCGTATAGGTCAGCCGCGGGCCGTACTTGTCGCACATCGGCCCGATGATGCCGCGCACCA
>CAXTDP010000296.1:0-7006 GCA_964242295.1 uncultured Acetobacteraceae bacterium
CGGCATCGTCGCCAGCCCGCATCGCCACGCCCTTGGCCCGGCGTGCCGCCATCAGCTCCCGCTGCAGGGCGGCACGGGCTTCCGGCGCCAAACCCGGGTCGGCGCAACGCCACAGGCGCCCGCGCACGACGAAGTAGCGGCAGTCTGGAGTGGTGGGATAGATCATCGCCATTCATCCGAGTGAACGCAGGCGTGCGAATGAACGCAGGCGGGCGCCGCCGCGTTCACCCAGTGTTGTTCCTACCGTGCCGCGGCCATACACTCCCGGCGCAACAGGCCGGCCCACTGAGGACATCCTATGCCCAACCTGCCCTACAGCGCCCTGTATGCCTTCGGCGACAGCCTGTCCGACGCCGGCAACGTCTCGGTCGCGACTGCGCTGATCGGCCAAACCCCGGTGTCCCCGCCTTACTTCAAGGAAACCTACGGCAACTCCACCGCCAACGTGTTCAGCAACGGCCCGGTCGCTGTGCAGGACCTGTCGCTGCAGCTCGGCCTCGGCGTCCTCGCGCCGTCGCTGCTCGGCGGCAACGACTTTGCCTATGGCGGGGCCGAGACCGGCAGCACGCCACAGAACAGCGGCAACCTGCGGACTCCGTTGCTGTCCCTGCCCTTCCAGCTCACGCAATTCGAGATCGGCGTAAGTCACCCCGCGGCCAACGCGCTATATACCCTATCGGTCGGCGGCAATGACATCTTCGACATCCTGTCCGACACCAGCCTGTCCGCAGCCCAGCAGGCGCGCGACGTGACGGCCGCGGTCAGCAACGAGTCCGCTGACATCACCCGCCTGGCAAACGACGGCGCCAAGAACCTGGTCGTGTTCACTGTTCCTGATCTCGGCAAGGTGCCGGAGGTGACGTTCGGCCTGGCCAACGGCTCCGACAAGCCGAACACCGGCACCGATGCGCTCGCGTCCTCGCTGGCAGCGTCCTACAATACCCAGCTTGCCGCGGCGATCAGCCGGGTCACGGCAGCAACCGGCATCAACATCACCACCGTGGACCTGTACGGCCTGACCGACGCCGCCGTCGCCGACCCCGGCGCCTATGGCCTGAACAGCGTGAATGTCCCCGTCTGGACCGGCACCTTCGCCGACTCGTCGAGCGGCACCCTGAGTTCGACCAACCAGGCGGTGCAGGACCAATCCTTATTCTGGGATGATTTCCACCCCACCACGTCCGTGCACAACGATGCCGCCAACATCGCCCTCGCCACCGTCGCGCCGATCCAGATCTACCAGGCCGACCTGCCCGCCAACACCACCAGCATCCATGCCGCGACGGCCGCCATCGGCACCGACCTCGACATCCATGGCGACTACGCCGACATCACCGCCAGCAACGTGGCGCTGTTCTCCCCGTCTGCGGGCGTGTTCCTGCACAGCGGCGCCGGCAATGACATCATGGAGGTGTATTCCGGGAACAACGTGCTATCGGCGGGTGGCGGCTCCAATTTCTTGGTGGGCGGGACCGGCAACGACACCTTTCTTGCCGACGCGACCGGCGGCGCGTCGAGCTGGAACGCCCTGCTCAACTTCCATGCCGGGGATGTGTTCTCGGTCGTCGGCTGGACGCCGGGGGTGTCCACTGCAACCTGGACCGACGGCAACGGCACCGCGGTGACCGGCGCTACGCTGCACATAGACCTGACCGGCAAGGGCACGGTTTATGCCAACGCGACCTTCATCGGCGTGTCCGCACAAACCGCGGCCGGGTTCATCACCAGCACCGGGGCGGCGGGCAGCAACGGCTACTATGCCGTCAAGGCCTGATCCTTCTTCCGTTCCGCCAGCACGCGGCAGCGCCGGTGCTTGGTCTTGAGCGGTGGGGTTTGCCCTTGCGGCTCACCCCGGCCCTTTCCCGGAGGAAAAGGGGGATGTCAGCGCCCCGTTTTCAGCCCGTCAATTCGGCCACCCTCGTCCGCAGCTCTCCGGCGATACGCTCCACCGCACGCCGCGCCGCCGGAACCACCCCGGCGAAGTCCGCGAAGCCGTGCACCAGCCCGTCCTCCTCCAGCAGCCAGGCCGGACGCGCTGCCCCCTGCAGGGCGGACACCCAGGCTCGGCCCTGGTCCCGCAAGGGATCGAACCCCGCCACGACGACCAGCGACGGCGCGGCCCGCGCGAGGTCTCCATGGATCGGCGAGAGCCGGGGGTCGGCCCGGTCCACTCCATCCGGGATCAGCATTCGTGCGCAGTCGGCCATGCCGCTTGCCGTCAGCAGATAGCCTTCTCCAAACAGGCCGATGCTGGGGTAGTGGGCTTCTCCCTGCTCCCCGGCATCCACCATGTCCACGACGGGATACAACAGCAACGTCAGCGCCGTGCCCGGCAGCCCGGCCGCCAGGTTGGCCCCGGCGCTGTCGCCCCCCGCCAAATGCGGGCCGGGCCGGTTCGCCCGTATCCAGTCCCAGGCCGCCAACGCATCGTCATGCGCCGCCGGGAACTGATGCTCCGGCGCCAGGCGATACGGGGCGTTCACCACCCGCACCTCGCCCAGCCGCGCCAGCCGGCGGCACAAGGCGTCGTGCGTGGCCGGGCTGCCCATGATGAAGCCGCCGCCATGCAGATACAGCAACGTCCCCTGTGGCGAACCGTGGACATACTCCAGCGCCCCCGGCAGGCCCGGCACCGGCTGCGGCGTCACCTCCGGGTCCGGGTGCATGCCCATCAAGCCCGGAGCCGCTTCATACTGCGCACGGAACGCCCGCAATCCGCCACCTGGCGCCCCTGACCCAGCACCACCCTGCGGCAGCTTGCGGACGAAGCGGATCAGCGCCGACATCACCGGGTCCATCCGCTGTCCAGCGGCTTCGATGGGCCGTCCGGCGGCGGCTCCGAACGCCAGCCCGGCGCGCAGGCCGGCCCGCTGCCAGAACAGGGTGGAAGAACCGGCGGTGCGGCGGGTCTTGCGGGGGGAGACGACGGCGCCAGGTGTTGCATGATCCATGCCGCACTACATCGGCCCGCCCTGCCTGACCGCAACTGCCTCGGTGCGACTTGAGACATCCGGCGCCGGGATTGCACTTGACCGCAGCATCCGCCCACCTGATCCGGAACATTCTGGTCTGCCTGAGGCGGGACCGGCCACGGCGACCATTGCCCAAGCTTGGGGGGTGCGCGGCAGGGTGGGACAGGGCATGGCCGCATAGGCCGTGCTGCGGCACCGCGGATCACCGGCACTGTCCGGCCCGACGAGCAGCGGACCGTTTGTCCTTAGATCAACAGGCTCTGCCCCGTCTGGCTCGCCTGATCTGCTTGTGCGAGCAGGTAGCGTTGCGCCAACTGGTCCACATACTTCGGGTCCTGCAGACGCTTCACGTCCAGCTTGCTGCTGATCGCCCGTTCCTGAGTGTCCAGCGGCTGGATCGCGATCTCCTGCGGAATGCCGAACGCGCCTGTCACCACCTTCCGCAAAGTCGCGTTGCCGAGCACGTCGTCCACGTTGCGCGCCGTCGCCGCGGATGCACGGAAGGTCAGCGCGTCGGACAGGCCCGGCGTCTGCGCGTCCAACGACTTGCGCCAGGCGATCTCCGCATAAGCGTTGGCCATCGTGTTCAAGACCTTGGGGTCTCGCAAAGCCGCCAACCCGTTCTTGGCAAAGTTGAGCGTGGTCGCCGCGGACTTCCACCGCGTGTCGGTCAGCGTGCTCGCCAGGCTTTTGGCGTTCGTGGGGTCCGACAGCAGCGCCTTGGTCGCCAGCGCGGCGTAGTCGCTTTGGTCTCCCAGCCCATTCGCCGTCATCAGGACGCGGCGGGCGATCGGGTTCGCCAGCAGCGCCTTGGGATCAGCCGCCGTTGCCACGGCCTTGCGGAATGCCGCGATGTCGCGCTGCACATCGGGCTGCTTGGCCGTGTCGGCGATGCCGCGGGCCTGTCCCGTCACCGCCTGCCGCAAGGCAACGATCGGGTTGCCCCCTGTTCCAGCCGCAGACGCGCCGCCGCCATATAAGACGCTCAGATCCAGGCCAATGGTGGGCCAGCCTATCACGATGCGCCTGACAGCCCGGCAGTGACGTTCTCATTGACGTGGATCAGGAAGTCCAGGTCCGGCTCCGGCCGGGCCATCTCCCGCAGCAGCGCCTGCCCGACCGAGACGATCTCCGCCCGCATTTTCGCCGGCAGGGCGTTGGCCGGGTCGCGCAGCACGCCGCTGAGCATGAGCCACAGCCGGACATTGTCCGCCACTGCCCGCCCTTGCAGGACTGGATCGGCCTTTGCCGCCCGCAGCCCGCCGGTTACCCCGCGGAACACGTCCGCCTCCTGCTCCCGCAGGCTGCGCCGGGCGGCCTGGACCTGATACGCGCGGGCGCCTGCCGGATACATTGCCATCTCCGCTTCCTACGCCGGCACCAGGTCGGCGTTGCACGCCGCGCGGCGAGCAGGCATCCGACCGAGCACGCCGTCTTCGTGCCGGACGATCCGCCGCGCCAGCTTCAGCGCGCCATAGCAGTCATCGGCCTCCGCCAGCGCAAGAGCCCGGTCCAGGATGTCCCGCACCAGTCCGGAGGTCGTCGCGGCCTGGAAATCGCCGATGGCGGCGCGTGCCTGCACCACCCCTGCCGCGCGTTCCCCGTCCCCGCCGATGTAGGCCGTTTGCAGTGCGAAGTAGATGCGCCGCGCCGGGCTGTCCGCTTCCTCCGGCGCCATGATCTGCTTGCCGAACAAGAAGCGCGCTTGCGTCGTCAACTCGATCCGGCTGCGCGTGCGGAACCGCAGGGACGCGCCATTGACGATCATTGCGTATCCGGCATGAAGCTCTAGCACGAGGTGGGACATGGCGGGTTCCGATGCCTCTACGGTTTGTGTCCGATATGGGAAAGTTGACCCGGCAGCGGCGCTCCGCCGCCGGGTCTGGCCCTGCCGAGGCAGGCCCAGTCAGCCGATTATTACTTGAACAGGCTCAACAAGGACTGCGGCGCCTGGTTGGCCAGTGACAACGCCTGGGTGCCTAACTGCTGCTTGATCTGCAGCGCCTGCAGCTTTGCCGACTCCTTTGACAGGTCGGTGTCAATCAGTGCGCCCAGCCCGGCGTTCAGGCTGTCAATCTTGCTGCTGTTGAAGCTGATCGTCGCGTCCAGCGAGTTCGAGTCCGCGCCGATCTGGTTGCTCTGGACAGCCACGCCCTTCAACGCCGTCGAGAACGCCGTTGCTCCCGACGTCGCAGACAGCGCCGTCGCCGCCGAGGTCTGGTCCGCACCGGCGGCAATCGTCCCAAAGGTGTCCGCCCCGGCCGCTGACTGCGAGAAGGTGGAGCCGATCAGCCCCGCCAGGGTATTGGCCAGCCCGCTCACGTCCTCGGCATTGAGGGTCTTGGTCGAGCCAGTCTCGCTGCTGACCACCGTCTTGGACGCCCCGGCGACCGCACCGCCGGCGACGCTGCCCAGCAAGGACTGGCCGTTATACTTCGAGTGGTCCACGTAGTCCGCGACTTGCGACACGACGGCCTTGAAGGATGCCACATACTGGTCCCGCTGGTCCTGCGTGATGCTGTTGTCGCCAATCTTGACCAGCAGGGTCTGCGCCGTGTTCACGCTGTCGGAGATCTTGCCCAACGCGCTCAGAGACGTGGACACCAACCCTTTCGCGTTGCCAAGCTGCTCATTCACGCTCGTCAGCGCGCCCACATCCGCCCGCACGCGCTGCGCCACTGCGTAGGCGCCGCCGTCGTCCGCGGCGTCCGCCACGCGGTAGCCGGTGGAGATGCGCTTCTGCGTCGCCTGCAGCTCTGTGCTGGTGCTGTTCAGCGACTGAAGCGCGACTTGAGCAGCGATGTTGGTGTTAACCGAGTTCAACGAAATGATATGTTATTCCCATAAAGCCGGTCCGGCCTCGCCGGATGCGGCCTACGTTCACCTACGCCCCGTTTTGCCGGCGTGCCCCCATAATGGCGGCCAAGACTTAAGGAGCGGTAAGCAGGGAAGCGGAATCCGCAAAATCGGCCTGAAACCGCCGTCCACCGCATATGCGCGGCGTTGATCCCGAGCCTCCGGCCCTGGATAGGTTGTCATGGCCCATGAGCCGTGGGGTCTCCCGTAACGCCCACCCGCCCGTCGGGCAGCAGGACCGGCTCTGCCGCCTTCCCGATCAGGACCGCAAAGGCGAACGCAGTCCCGACATAGGCCCGACCCGGGATGAATGGCGAAGCCGGGACAACGCCCTGTTTCTGTTGAATTGCAAGCAGCGCCAGCAGCGCGCGGTCACCAGGCGCCAAGGCGTCTGGTGCAGCGGGGAGCGCCCCTTCCCCCCTGGCCGGCGCAGCGACGGCTCCCGAGGGTGGGATCACCAAGCCCAGCAGGAAAACTCCGCCGCCTTGGCTGGTGAAGGGCGGGTCAGGTCACCGAATGGCTTCGGCGTGGAGGTCATGCTTTTTTCGAGCATGCGCCCGAGCCGGTCTGGCTGGAACGCTTGGCGCCCGGCGGCGGCGTGGCGCTGCCAACGCCGGGAGCCGCCTAGCTGGTCAGCAGGACGAACCCAGGCGGCAACTGGAGTGCCCTCAATCCCCCACCGCCAACGCCTCATCGCGCCCGCCTTGCGCCGCCTGTTGCAGCAGCGTCGCCATGCTCTCGATGAACCCGGCCTCCCATTGGCTGGCCGGATTGGTCCGCAGCAGGATGTTGCGCAGCGTCAGGCACTCCGCATGGGTCACGGGCGGCAGATGGGCAATCGGCGAACCATCCTGGTTTGCGGCAAGTTGCATTATCCGACCTCCGATCTTGGTGGATGCCCGTCGAATCGGGCGGACTCAACTATACCAGCACTGCGCCAGACTTGTGTAAGCTTAAACTCGACTTGTCTGCCCAAGATTTTTGTTCAGGTTCTGTTCAAAATCTATGACCGTGTTCTTGGATTGTTTCTGTAAGCGAGGCCTCCCATGCCCGATGTCCTGCCTCCTGGCCCGACCGCAGCCGCGCACGCCGGGCCATCCGGCGCGGACACGCTGCGCGCCGAAATGCTGCGCGCCGCAACCGACGCCTTGGCCCGCATCGCTCCTGCCCTGCCCGCC
>CAXTDP010000297.1:0-3936 GCA_964242295.1 uncultured Acetobacteraceae bacterium
GCCAGCGCCGGGCTGCTGGTGGTGTCGCTCGTCGCCGTGGTCGGCCTGGCGAAGGCCCTGTCCCCGGCGATGGAGGCCGGCATCGCTTGGGCCGGAGCACCCAAGGCGGTCATCGGCGTGGTGATCGCAGCCCTCGTGCTGCTGCCGGAGGCGGTGGCGGCGGTGCGGGCGGCGAGCCACAACCGGCTGCAAACCAGCCTGAACCTGGCGCTCGGCTCGGCGCTGGCCAGCATCGGGCTGACCATCCCCGTGGTGGCAGCGGTGTCCATCGGGCTGGGCATCCCGCTGACCCTCGGCCTGGAGCCGAAGGAGACGGTGCTGCTGGCGCTCACGGTGCTGGCCGGGGTGGTGACGCTGGGAACCGGCCGGACCACCGTGCTGCAAGGCATCGTCCATCTCGTCATCCTGGCGGCATTCCTGTTCCTGTCGGTGGTGCCGTGAGCCAGCGCTCCGCCTCGGTCCAGGTCGGCTCGGGATAGCCGTCATGGGTCCGCAGCCGGGTTTCGGTGAAGCCCAGCCGCGCGAACAGCCGGCGGTTGCCCGCCAGCGCCAGGCGGACGCCGAGGTGCAGGCGCGGCAGGCCGCGGCGCCTGGCCTCCCGCTCCGCCGCCTCCATCAGCAGCAAGGCGAGACCCTGGCCGCGATGGGCCGGGTGGGTGGCCAGCCGGCCGACATACAGGCCGCCGTCCCGTTCCGACCACAGGATGCAGGCCGCCGGCCCCTCCACCAGCATGCCGCCGCCCTCGGCCAGGTGGGCGCGTATGCTGTCCCCGGTTTCACCCAGGGCGCTCGGCGCGGGTTCGAGCGGGACCGGCATGGCAGCGAAGGCGAGACGGATCAGGGCGGCGACCGCCTCCGCGTCGGCCGGGAGGATGGGCCGGATCATGCGCGGTGCCGGATCATGCGCGGTGGTGGAGCGGAGCCGGCTGCGCCATGCGGAAAGCCGTCATCGCGAGCCGCTTGCGGCATGGCGATCCAGGGGCCGCCAGGATCACACGCCGGTCGTGCGACGAGTGAATTGCCGCGGCGCCGCGCACCTCGCAACGACGGCGCCGACCTGCGATGGGATGCACCCGGAAACTCATGCCCCCCGCCGCGACAAGAATCCATGCAGCATGAAGGCCGGGATCGCCACCGCCGACAGTGCCGCCGCGGCGATCAGCGCCCCGGCCGGGTCGCCCAGCAGGTCCGCCGCCCGTCCGCACATCGCCGGCAGCAGCGCCCCGCCGGCATAGTAGATCGCATAGAACAGCCCCATCCCCACCGCCCGGTTCTCCGGCCGCGCCGACAGGGTGCCGACACCGATGATGACCCCCGCGTGCAGGGAGGCGACGGTCCCGAACAGCAGCCCCCACAGCAGCGGCCAGTCCAGCACCGCCAACCCCGCCACCGCCACGATGCCGGCCACCGCCCCCGCCAGGAACACCGGGCGGTTGCCGAACCGCGCCGCCAGCGCGCCGCCCAGCACCGTCGCCGGCAGGTTCAGCCAGGTCGCCAGCGTCAGCACCAGCGCCAGCATCCCCGGCGGGTGCCCCCGCGACGCCAGCACGGAGGGCATGTACGACAGGAACCCGTAATACCCGGCGTTGTAGGCCGTCCAAACCACCCCGGCGACCGCGACCAACCCGCATTCCCGCGGGGACGGCAGCGCCCAGGCCGCGCCGGCGTCCGGATGCGCCCGCTCGCTGCTGACCAGGAACAGCACCAATGACACGGCGGCGATCCCGGCGCCCACGACGAACATGCCGGGCCACCCCAAGGCGCGCACGACCGGGCCGTGCGTCAGCTCCACCAGCCCGACGCCGACCGGGAAGGCGCCGACCACCAGCCCCATGACCGGCAGGAACGACCGCCCGGCGAAGCGGTCGCCGATCATCTTGCCCTGCATCACCACCAGCATGACGGCCCCTGCCCCCGCCACCGCCCGCCCGGCGCCGATGCCCGAGGGTCCGCCGGCCCCGGCGCACACCGCCGCGCCGAGCGTCATCAGCGCCAGGCCGCCGCCGACCACCAGCCGCTCCCCATACCGGCGCCCGAGCAGCCCGCCGGGCAGCGCGACCAGGACGCCCGGCGCCATATATAGCCCGATCAACCCGCCCAACTCGGCATAACCCAGGCCGAACCGCTCCAGCAGCTCCGGGCCGAGGCTCGCAAGGGATTGGAACTGGTAGCCGAACGCCACCCGCGACAGCGACACCGCCGCCACCAGACCCCATCGCCGCCCCGCCGAATCCCTCATCGGCTGCACCCTACGGCACCCTGCCGGAACCGGACAGGTTCACCTCCGCATCCCTTCTCCCTACATAGGGGGCATGACAACGAACCCAGCCTTCCTAGACAGCGCCCGGCCCGACGTGCCCGACATCGTGGTGCCCCGCGGCATCACCCCGTTCTACCTGCCGGGCCGTCCCGTGCGCGGGCGCCTGGTGCGTCTGGGTCCGCTGGCCGACGCGCTGCTGACCCGGCACCACAACCACCCCGTCGTGACCGCGCTGACCGGCCAGGCCCTGGCGCTGACGGCGGCGCTGGCGACGGCGCTGAAGTTCCGCGGCTCGTTCAGCCTGCAGGCCAAGGGCGACGGCGCCCTGCCGATGCTGCTGGCGGACTGCACCGAATCCGGGGCGCTGCGCGGCTACGCCCGGGCGGATGCGGACAAGCTGGCGACCCTGCTCGCCGCCGGGGAGGCCCCCTCCGCCGCCGCCCTGCTTGGCCACGGCTACCTGGCGTTCAGCGTGGACCAGGGGCCGGACCGCGAGCGGCACCAGGGCATCGTCAGCATCGAGGGCGACAGCCTGGCCGACATGGCGCTGCACTACTTCCAGACCAGCGAGCAACTCCAGTGCACCGTCCGCTTGGCCTGCGCCAAGACGCCTCTGGGCTGGCGGGCCGGCGCCCTGATCCTGGAGCGCCTGGCGCGCGAAGGCGGGCTGGACCCGGAGATGGACGACGACGCCCAGACCGAAAGCTGGCGCACCGCGACGGCCCTGGCCGCAACCCTCAAGGAAAGCGAGCTGCTGGACGACACGCTGCAGCCGGACCGGCTGCTGTTCAACCTGTTCGGGACCGAAGGCGTGGCAGCCGACCGCAACCGCGCCCTGGCCTATGGCTGCCGCTGCTCCCGCGCCCGGCTGTCCGGCATCCTCGAAACCTTCCCCAAGGACGACCTGGACCACATGGCGGTGGGCGGCGACATCGTCATGACCTGCGAGTTCTGCAACCTGGACTTCCGCTTCGGCCGCGACGAGGTCCACGGCCAGGCGGCGGGCGGATAGGGTGCTGCGCCGAGGCGTCCTCCTGCTGCCGCTGCTGCTGGCGGCCTGCGGGGGCGACGACCTGCCGCAGCGGACGGAGTTCCCGGCGCTGCGCTACGACTACCTGGCGCCGTTGCGGCTGAACGTCGCCACCGTGGACGTGCCGGATGCGCCGCCGCCGGGGCCGCTGGATCAGGTGAACCCGGCGCCGCCGGGCCAGACGCTGCGGCGGATGGCAACGGACCGTATCGGCGCTGGCGGCGCCACCGGTCGGGCGGTGTTCGTCGTTGACCAGGCCGGCATCACCCAGTCGGGCGATGCCCTATCTGGCGTGATGGCGGTCCATCTCGATGTCCTCCGTCCCGACGGCGGACGCGCGGCCTTTGCGGAGGCGCGGGTCACCCGCCAGGCCAGCCTGCCCCGCCGCCCCGACCTGCCCGCCGCGCTGTACGACATGACCCGCGCGATGATGGACGACATGAACGTGGAGCTGGAGTTCCAGGTCCGCCGCTCCCTCCGCGATTGGCTGCAGTCGGCGGAGACCGCCCCCGCGCCCGCCCCGGTCCAGCAGCAGGACCTGTCGGCCCCCGGGCAGCCCCCAGGACAACCCTCCGGGCAACCCCCCGGGCAACCCAATGCGCCGCCACCCCCGCGTCCGCCACGCGCTGCATGTCGGCGGTGCGTA
>CAXTDP010000297.1:3946-6990 GCA_964242295.1 uncultured Acetobacteraceae bacterium
CAAGAACAGCCCACCCCGGCCCCTGGCAGTTGACCCCGGGTCCAGCCGACCCCGCCGGTCCTTGACCGCCTGCTTGCAAAGGGCCAGCCAAGTCGTTGGAAGGAAACTGGTTGTCACGGCGCCGGCGACGGCGCATCTAGCCGGCGGCAAGGGCATCGTCCCTTTTTTGCGCCTGGTCCGGACACCATCTCCCCGCGGCGTGGGTTTGGTAGTTGGCCCACAGCGATGTTAATAGTTTCTTTACCCGTGGTCGCAGAGCAAGGGGAGCACCGTGGATACGCATAGCACCGAACTGCCCCTGCCGGAGGCCGAGGCGCTGCGCCTGATCCTGGACCGGGTGCTCGGCGGCGGCGATGCCGTGGTGGCCGGCGGCAGCGGCGTGCCAGCCTTGCTCGACGCGGTGGCGGACGCACTCGCCCGGCGCCGGTGCCGCGTGCTGCGGGCGTCAGCCCTCGCACCCGGAGGACTGAGCCTGTCCGGCTTGATGGCGCAGATCACGCAACGCCCCGACATTGACGGGCATGACGACGAGGTCCTGGAGCTTGGATTCCAGGCGTTGACGGTCCCCGACGCGGACAACGAGGCGGTCGCGCTCCTGGTCGAGGGCGGGGAGATGCTGCACCGGACCGCCTTGCGCTACCTGCAGTTCACCTGCCGGTCGGCCCCGGCGCTCCGCCTGGTGCTGGCGGGCCAAACGGGCATGCCCGACCTGCACGTGGACGAGATGGCATTCTTCCGCACCCGCCTCGCAGCCAGCCCGGTGATCACCCTGGCTGCCGAGTTGCCGGAGCTGCCGGCCGCGCTGCTGGACGAGTCTCCCCCGGAGACGGGCATGCCGGCCGCAGTGCCGTTGCCTCCGGCCAAGCCCCACCTCGTTCCACCCAGTCTTGCCCCGTCCGGCCCGCTGCTATCTTCCTCGCCGCGCATATCCGTTCTGCCGCCCCCTGAGCCGGTCCAAGCTTCGATGTTGCGCCCGGCGCTGTCAGGACCGCCCGTGCGCGCCGTGGACACGGCCCGGCGGAAGCCGTCCATGGCCTGGATCGGCATTGGCCTGGCGATGGCTGCCTCCATCGCGGTCGGCGTCCTGATCGGGCGCTACGGGTGGCCGGGCGGGTCCGCCTTCTCGTTGCAAACGGCGGCCCAGCCTGGAACAACGCCCACTGGAACGACGCCCGCTGGAACGACGCCTGCGCCAGTCCCCGCGCCAATCCAGGTCATTCCGTATGCGGCCCAGGGCAGCGCGCCGGCGTCCAATCCGCGCGCGCCGTCCGGCAGTGCGGCAGGCTCAGGGCCGTCAGGGCAAGCCGCGGTGACGACGCCGACGCCATCTGCCGTCCAACCGCCAACGGGCGTTGCAGCCACCCCATCTGCGGACAAGGGTGGGCCGGACAGCACGGCATCCCAAAACCCGGGGGCGCCGCAACGCCCGTCCCCGGCGTCCACGACCGAATTCGATCCTGCCCCGCCCCGGTCGAAACGGGAAGCGCGCCAGGCCGAAGGGCGGTCGCGGGAGTCCAGCTCCTCCAAGCGCAGCTCGGCCTCGCCACGGTCCGGCAGCCGTTCCAACCAGTCTTCCGAGGCCCGCGAGCGCGGCTTGCCGCCCAGTGGACAGGAGGCGCTTTACCTGTCCCCGGTTCCGGAGCCGCTGCCGGCGGCTCCGCCGGAACCCGCGCCGGACCGGACCGGGGAACGCCGGCCTATCATCGGCACTTATACGGCTGACCAGAACGGCGTCCGGACCTTCCGCTCGGCCCCGTGACGCCTGGTCGAACACAGCGACGTTCGAAATCCGGAGTGCACCAATGAAATTGCGACTAGCCGCCCTGGCCACCCTGTTGATGGCGGGGTCCGCTGCAGCCCAGCCAATCATCATCCCGTTGAGCAAGCAACAGCCGCGGCAGGAACAGCAGCCCCCGGCCTCGCCGGTTCCGGTCGCCCCACCCCAGGCCGACGCAACCCCGGGCGCCGGCTCGCAGCCCGCCGCCCAACCATCCAACGCCGGCGCGACCGTCCAGGGCAATGCCGGTCCGAACGACGCCGGCTCTGGAGAAGGTCAGCCCCCAACCCGCTGACTCCCCCGCCCAGACCAAATTGCGGTCAGGTCCAGACGCGCAGCGACCGGACCCGACCGCAAGTTTCTGCCCGCAAGCAAAGAAGTCAGATCGGCTTGCGTCCAACCTGGACCCAAGCCGATCTGACCTTTGGCCCGCTGGGACCGGTTCCCGACCGGGTGAGCCTCAGATCCAGTGCGCGGGAAGCCAGACTTCCGTGCTGCCGTTGCGCTGCCAATAACCGTCCTGCCACAACGTGCCGTGGCCAGCCCGCTCGACCCACTTGCCAGTGACCCACTGGTAGTCGCTGCCGGTCCAGTCGTAGTGGCCCGGCTGCCAGATCAGGGCGACGCGAGGCTCGGGCGGCGCCGGCACATCTTCGGCCAGCACCGGCGGCACCGGTGGATGCCCTGGAGCGGATGGCGCGCCGCATCCCTGCAACATCAGGATGCAAAGGACGGGAACAGCAAGCACGCGCGACATGTCCGGTCTCCTGTGGGGGACGACGCAAAGATGGGTCATCCGGGCCTTTGAAGCCAGGGTGGCACCCCGGAGGCGCCGCGCACGGCCGCACCGGAGATGCCAACGACGCTTCAAGGCAAGCAACGCCAGCAGGCAATACGGAATCAGCCCCCGGCCCTGTCAAGCTGCTCCAGGACGGCAGCCTCGGTCAGTATCTGCGGCAGCACCGTGGGCGCCCCGGACCCGGCGGGGTAGAACACATAAAGCGGCACGCCGTCACGGCCATGCTCCCGCAGGAAGGCGGTGACGGCCGGGTCGCCGCGGGTCCAATCGCCCTTCAGGTAGGCCACGCGGTGAGTGGCGAAGGCGTCCCGCACGGCGGCGGGGGCCAGGGCGATGCGCTCGTTGACCAGGCAGGACACGCACCAGGCCGCGGTCATGTTGACGAACACCGGACGGTTCTCGGCCCGGAGCGCGGCGAGGCGGGCGGGCGTGAAGGGTTCGGCACCCTCCGCCGCCGCGGCCTGGGCC
>CAXTDP010000298.1:0-6947 GCA_964242295.1 uncultured Acetobacteraceae bacterium
CGTCATGCACGGGAGCCTCGGCGATCATGGTCCAGGTGGCGCCCTTGCTGCGGCTCTCGGCGACGTAAGGGTCTGTCATAAAACAAGTGATCAAACAATTAAATGCGTCCCATTGAAAATGCAAGTTACTTAACAGAAAATAAGTGCGTTTATTTTATGACAAAGCCTAAGCCTTGAACGCGGTCAGGCCGGCGCTGCCCCGCGGCAAGGCGTTGATGTGCTCGCCCGAGGTCAGGCCCTGGGCGGCGTCGATGGTCAGTGCGTGCCCGAAGCCCAGCAGCAGCCGGCCGGTCTTGTCGTCGGACATGCGCCGCCATTCCACGTCGCCCTCGCGGCCGTCCTTAGCGCGCAGACGCAGGCCATGCTCCGTGCGCCCCATCACCTCCACTACGTCGCCGTTGTTGCCGATGGACCCACCGCGGCCGTCGATCCTGGCCCATGTGCGCCGGAACAGACGGAGGCGGTCCCCTGTCGCGATCGGCAGGTCGTATGTCTCGCCGCGTTGGTCGACGGCCTTGTAGGTCACCTCGTCGGCGCCGATCTCGCCACGTGCCTTGAGCCGTGCCCGGATGACGCGGCTGACGTCGGCGGCGTCCTCGTTGGTCGGCACAGACACGGTGACGCTGCGCCCGGTGCCCGACGCCCGCAGGTGGTCACGGCGCTGCATATACAGGTCCGCGATGCGCCCGACTACCTGGTCCTGGTCGCCGCCGACCAGCATGGCCGTGCCGTCAGCCCGCTTCATCGCCAGCGCCTTCGTGACCTCATGCAGCCGGTGCTGCTGGCGGTCCTTCAAGGTGGCGTCAGGACCAAGCTCGGCGCCGCGGAACAGCCCGGCGATGACCCGCCCCCGCTTGGTTTCCTGCCGCACGGTGGTCAGGATCTCCGGCAGCGCCTCCTTGGGCAGGGCACGGCGCATGATCTCGATGGTGTCGCCGGCCTCGATGGCCTGAGCCTGCTCGCGGTCGCCCAGGGCCTTGATGGTCATGCCGGTGCGGGCCTGCAGTGCCAACAGCGCCAGCATGGGACGGGGTCCGACCTGGCTCACCTCGTCGATCACCAGCACCGTGTTGCGCGTTGGCTGGAACTCGCCGGACTCGATGGCGGCCAGCATGGGCTGCAGCGGAAGGGTCCGGTCTATCCCGGCGTCTCGCAGCGCGTCCGCCTGGCGCCAGGCCGTGGCCATGCCGACCACCTCCCGCCCGCCCGGGTCGAAGCGCGTGTCCGCCTGCCAGGCCGCGACCAGGGGCTGCAGCAGCGTCGTCTTGCCCGCGCCGGCCACGCCCGTAAGCAGGGTCAGCGCCCCTCCCCCGCCCAGGGCGTGGATGGCCGCGAGCTGCGCGCCGCCGTGGTCCGGCTCCGTGGTGAAGTCGAGGCCCGACCTGGCGACAGCCGAGCGGATAGCCTGGGCGGACAGGGCGCCCGACTTGTCCAGCGCGGCCCGCTTCGCCTGTTGGGCCAACCCCCGCTCGATCCTGACCTGGGCGGTGTTCGTGACGCGCACGAGGTTTTCCGTCTCGCCCATGATCAAGGCGACGTGCTCGCCGCGCAGCTCGATGCCGCGGCTTTCCAGCAGCTCCACCACGCGGTCGATGTCATCTGGACCAGTGATGCCCGTGCCGATCAGCCCACGGGCGGCGTAGAGCCGCAGCTTGTCGTGGTCCAGCACCGCCGCAGTCTCGAACTCGCGTCCGAGGTGCCGCGCCGCGAAGGCGTAAGCGAGTTCGAACCGCTCGCCGTCGGTCAGATGCTCGTGCTGCGCGCCCTCCAGCACCGTCGCATGCGCCCACTCCAGGGCCTCGGCCTGCTCGCGCCACAGCTCACGGTCGGTCTTGCCGGCGTGCTTTGACAGGCGCTCCGTGATGCCGGTTTCCCGCAGGATCTCGAACTTCTTCTCCGCCGGCAGCGTGTCCCAATCCAAGCCCTGCTCTTCGGCGAACGCCTTGGCGCCGCGCAGCACCTGCCTGCTGCCCTTGCTGAAGGTGTCAACGGCGCGCTGCGGGATCGCCTCCAGCACCACCGCCTGCTCGTTCTTGTCGTAGGCGGTGCGGATGCCGAGCCGGCGCAGCTCGTTGCCCAGAAACGCTTGACCCACGGCGCCGAACTCGTGAACCCGTGAGTGCAGGCGCTGGGTGTCGAGCGAGCCGATGTGGCCGTCCTCGGTCGCGACCATGTTGAACAACGCGTTGTGGACGTGAACGTGCGGATCGCCGCCCACGGGCGCATCGACCAGGTAGGTGGCTCCGTCCGGCCCGTCCTGCACCGCGTGGGTCGGCCGTGCCGTGTGGTGGCGGAAGCTGACCCACCCGACCGCTCCCGGGTCAGCGCCGTCCTCGCCGCCCTTGCCCTTGCGCGCCCAGCCCAGCTCACGGGCCACATAGCGCATGGCGGCGTCGTTCGCGCGATCCACGGCGTTCCAGATGGCTGCGCTCTCGGCAGGCATTTGGGCGAACTCGGCCGCAAGCGTGACCGACTTGTGCGGCGAGAAGGTGAAATCGTAGGCGCTGACCTTGCGCTCGTGCTTGGACCAGGCTTCGCCCGTATCGGCGCGTTTGGCCTCGAACAGCCGGTCCAGCTCCTTGTCCCGCGGCATGCGCGTCGGATCTATGCCGAGCACCTGGGCGGCGGCGAGCGGCATGTCAGGCCGCCATGTCGCCCGGCTGTCCCGGCCGGTGTAGTAGGCGGTCAGCCGCCCGCCCGGGTCGAGGTGCCGGCCCTGGACCAGGCCGGGATCGTGGATCGGCTCCGGGGTGTTCTCGGTGAAGTAGGCGCGCAGCAGGCTGCCCTTGCTGGCGGCCGCTAGCTTGCGGAAGGTCATCATGCCTTGTGGCTGCCATCGCTGCCGTTGACGGCGGCGCGGGTGCCTGGCCCGGCTGCCACGACGCGGGCGACATCGCCTGGCAGGTTCTGCTCCAGCTTGCTCTGCATCTTGACGATTTGTCGGGCGTAGCCGGTCAGCTCGTCGAGTTGGCCGACGACGTGGCCGATAAGCTCGTCCAGGCTCGGGCCGTCCTTCGCCTCGGGCGTGAGCAGCCTGATGATCTCCGCCTGACCTTCGACGAGCAGGCGGAGTTGCTTGCCGTGCTCCTGCTGCGTGCCCGCGATATCGTGAGCAGCCTGCCTGATCTCGTCCAGGGTGTCTTTCAGGGTGGTGTCCATGCGCGCCTCCTTGGGTCGCAGCAGGATCGCCCGCCGCGGCGCGAACGGCGCCGGTCGTGTTCAGGACCGTGTTCGGACAGCAGCGTCACTGCACCACCGGTGCAATGGTACATAGACCACTTTTCTGACCAAAGCGCGGCCCGACGACAGCCCGGCGACGGCCCGATCGCGCCCCGATGACAGCCCGATGGCGGCCCGGCAACGGCCTGGGGGTTGGGCCGTGTCGCGGGTGGGCCATTCGCGCCAAACGGCACGAGCATCGAGGCATGAGCAAGAAGCCCGACGATCTCACTGCCGTGCTGGAAATCGTGGAGAGCGCCGGCGAGCGTTCACCGCTGTTTTGGTGGATGGTCAAACACCACGATGATCTGGCCGCCAAGGCTGACGGCAATCGAATGAGCTGGACGCCCCTGTGCGCCACCTTCGCCGCACTTGGCTTCACCAACACAGCAGGGAAGCCTCACAGCAAACGGGGCGCCCGTGAGGTTTGGCTTACGGCCAGGTCTTACGTCGCTAAACGCAAGGCCGCCAGCGCTAGAACGAACGCGGCCCGAACCCAACCCTCGCGCTTGCCGGTCACCTGGCGACCGCCTGTGGCCGAGCCAGCACGCACGGCTGAGCCGCCGAGATACGCACCTCCGAACACCGTTCCTGCCCGGACCACTCCAACGGAGCTGTCCGACAAGGCAAGGGCAAAGCTGGCAGCCCTGGATCGCCAACTGGACCACCGCGACCGTTTTGTGAACCCACCCAAGCGCGAGGATTGAACCCATGTCAGAAGTCATCAGCCCGGCGGAGGACCGCCAGCCGGTCGTGATCGTCGTCGTCGGCCGCCAGCGTGTCGGCAAGACTTCGTTCCTCAACACCACTGTGCAGTTCCTGCGGGCGCACGGCGGGGAGTTCGTCGTATGGAACGCCGACAAGCTCAATCGCACCTATAGCCTGTCCATGTTCTCCGGCGACGTGCTCGAACCCACCAGAGGAGACGCTGAGGACGTGAAGGCGTGGCTTGAGGACCGTTTCACCCACCTGGTCCAGCACCGCTATGACGCGGTGCTGGACATCGGCGGCGGCGACACGCCCCTGGCCTTCCTGGCGCAGCCGCGGCGTCTCGGCGAACGCCGGTTGCACTTCGGTCTCAACGCCGAGGTAGCGTTGAAGCGGCTGAGCCGATTGCTGGTGTCGGGCGAGGTGGAGCAACCCGGGTGTGGAGTTGTTGTCCGGGCTGGCTGCTCCTGGGAAGCATGACCGCTTCCACTTCGGCAAGCCAAGCTGCTGGCCGTGCTCGACCATCCCATGCACCTGCTGGATGCGGCAGGACGCGCCGGCGTGACGTCCGGTGCGGCCAACGCGATGGGCGCGCTCGTCGCCGCCGGCCAGGTGCGGTGCGAATCGGGTGGAATGTATGTCAGGACCGTTACGATGGCGAGTGTCACTCGCTTCATCGAGTGACGGCTCAAGCTCCACGTCAACGCAGCGAAGAGCGCCGTTGCCCGCCCATGAGAACGGTCCTTCCTGGGCTTCACGATTGCCGGGGAGCACAAGGTGCAGCGCCAGATTACCGACAAGTCCATCGCCCGGTTCAAATTCCGGGTGAAGGCACTAACTCGGCGATCCCGTGGTGTCAGCTTCCAGAAGGTAGTTGCCGACCTGAACCCGCTGTTGCGGAAATGGGACGGCTATTTCGGTTTCGGCCAGGCATACCAGCTAAGACCGCTTGATGCCTGGGTCCGGCGACGCCTGCGCTGACTCGCCTGGGTCCAGTGGAAGACAGGTCGTCGGCGCTTCGCCGGCTTGTGCCATCTTGGGGCCACCCGCAAGGCGGCCTTTGAGATAATCCAAAGCCCGAAAGGGCCTTGGAAGCTCAGCCTGACGGGCACGATGCACCGCGCCTTCGACAAGGCTTACTTCCGCTCTCTTGGCCTGGTCTCCATGGCTGCGCTCACCAAAGCTTAATCCACCGAACCCCCGTGGTACGGACCCGTATGCCCGGTGGTGCGGGAGGGGCGGCGTCGCGAGGCGCCCCCCTATCCCGATTGACCCGCGGCGAGGCCGGCCCAGGCTGTCCCGCCGGCGCGCGTTGGGTGTGCCGGCGGCAGGGCGGGCGCGGTTACGGGCGTCCGGTAACGTAGTTCAACGCGCCCCAGGTTAGGAATGTGCCGGTGATGAAGATGGCGGAAACCATGGCAGCGTTGAGCAGGAAGCTAACCATTGCGTGTCTCCTGTGTTGCCGCCGGTGCGTCAGGAAGCGGGAGGTAGCCTAGAAGCTTCATAGCAACCCCTTCAAGTATGGCGGCGACCACGGCCGCGCCGATGATGCGACTATATGGCGCGCTCATGGCTGGATTGAACAGCGGGGCGATCAACGCTGTACCAACGACAGCGATGGCGATAAGGTGGCATCCGCCTGCTGCCAGTTTCAGGCGCTCCTCGTTGTGCTTGGGATGCGAGGTGAAGAATGCTTTGATATCCACAGAGTCGATCCAGTCTGGATTTCTGGCAGGAAAGGTAGCGGGGGCTTTGGTGCGGCCCCCGCCTGTGGTCCTGCTATGTCCGATCGAAGGCGCTGGCCTGGATGGCGATGGCCTGGGTGCTGACGTTGCCACTGGTGCCCTCGTAGGGCTTCCAGGCGCGTCCGACGACGTGGGCGTAGGCGTCCACGGCCCCGTGTGCCGCGGCCAGGATGGCGTAGGATTGCAGGCCAAGCTGGGCGGCGAAGCTGTACGCGCGTTGTGACCGGTTTTCCAGTCCGTGAATGTCCTGGCGATCCTCGTCGCGGTCGGCGTTGGCGACGGCGCTGGATGCGATGCGGGCTTCTGCGGCCTTCTTGTCGAAGAACTCGCCTGCCCCGTGGGCGGAGCGCACGTAGGCGTCCACGATGCGTTGCAGGTGTATCTCGATGGCGCGCTCGTTCGGGGTGCCGTCGCTGTTGACCATGTTGCCTTCAAGCGCCTGGGCGGCCTTGACCATGTGTTCCTCGGTGGCCACGGCGAAAGCAATGCAGACGCCATAATGCGAGCCATCGACACCCGGGGCGATGGCGGGGTGGATACGACGTAGCAGCGCAGCGGAACCAAAGTCTGCAAAGGGGGTTCTTGACCCGCGGGCGAGAGCTTGCGCTATTGTCAGAAGAAAAACGGCGGCCCCTGAAGGGAACCGCCAAGTTTAAGGAGGAAACGTCCTGCAAACATGACACGATATCATGCTGCAGGACGAACCTACCGCGAGTAGGCAGAATAACAAGTTAACTTTTGTACGGTGCAGCATCGTCCGGAACGCGCGAATCTGGGCACCCCGGCGCCACGCGGGCGAACAATGGAGAAAAGCAAGCTTATGCCTGACACCAACACGCCACTCCGGCGTGACGACGACGAACTCGATGACAGATCCGTCGAGGAGCGGATGCGCCTGGCGCTTGGCAAGCTGGGCACTGTGGCGACGAATGCCCGGGGCGGACCAGCCGGCACTGGCGCCCTCACCCAAACAGGGGCGCAGCGCCGCACCCGCTTCGCCCGGAACGGCGAGGTGCCCGTTGAGCGCGTGCCGCCGCCGGCACGTCTGGCAAGCGAGGTAGGACGCGAACTGGCCGAGGAGCGCGCAGCGCGGCAGCGCGCCGAGCAGGCCCTGGCTGAAGTGCAGGCCGGCGTTGCCAGCCTGCAAGCCGCACTGGCCCGGTCCGAGCAGGCTGCCCGCATGGCGCGGGACACCGTCGAGGAGCGGGAAGCGGCAATGGACGGCCTGCGTGCGGAGCTGGCGCGCGCCGCGCAACGCGAAGCGGCCCTGATCGA
>CAXTDP010000299.1:0-6945 GCA_964242295.1 uncultured Acetobacteraceae bacterium
CGGCACGGAGGCGATCCGCTCCGCCGTCGCCGCCGCCCGCGCCCGCAAGCCCGGCGTGGAGTTCGACGTGGTCGCCATCCTGCCGGGCACGCCCACGGACGAGGCCGCCCGCACCGCCACGCTCGGTGCTGCTGATGCCGCACGCACCATCGTGGCCCAAGGCGTCCCGCAATCCCGCGTCCGCGTCCTAGCCCGGCCGGAGCCGGCGGCAACAGTCGGGGACATACGGATTTATGTGCGATAGGCAGCGCCGCCCTGCTCCCTCTCCCTCCGGGAGAGGGGGGGGTGAGGGAGGCCGCATGCCCGGGTTTTAATCTGGACCTACCAGCCAGAGATCACAATTAATCCTTGCCATTTCGCTCAACCAACCCTCTACCGGAGAAAAAGGGCACATCAAGCCGTCTGCTCAGCCCTTGGTAGGACCACCCAGTGCCCTTCGATCCGCCATCTTCCGGCCCAGCCCGTGCCTGCTCTTGCTGGCGGATCGCGGCTGCTTTTTTGCTCGCCCCTTTGGCGGCCAGCATCCCCTTATACATCCAATTCCTACGGGACAGCCTGCGCTTGGAACCTGTCGTTTGGACCCTTATGGTTGTCGTTTATCCTGGAGCTTTGATGCTTGGCTTGCCTACCTGGCTGGTGTGCAACAAGTGGTTGCGGCCAAGCCTTCCAGTATTGGTCATGGCTGGCAGTGCGGTTTCTGTCGCCTGGGTGGTTCTGGGAGTCTCCTGGCTTAACGGTGAGTCGTCGAGTAACCCGGTTGCGCCTTGGGAAGTGTTCACTGATTGGCAGCTTGTCGGGACCGTCGCTTTGTGGGGCTGCCTAGGCGGGGCCGTGTTCTGGCTGATTGCTGCAGCCGACTGGTGGCGCACCAGCGGTCGTAAGCCTAAACTCCGCCCCAACCCTGATACCCCCACCCAATGCACCCCCTGATTCGCCTACACCCCAAGCAGGACCGCCGCCTCAAATCCGGCCACCCCTGGGCCTTCAGCAACGAACTTGCCACCACCCCCGAGCATCGCGCCTGGCCCCCCGGCGGCATCGTCCGGATCGAGGGCGACGACGGCTGGCGCCACGGCACCTTCATGTTCAACCCGCACAGCCTGATCGCCGCCCGCCTGCTGGACCGCGACCCCGGCGCGGTCATTGACCAAACCTGGGTCCGCGCCCGCCTGGCCGACGCCATCGCCCTCCGCGCCCGCGTCACCCCTGGCGCGCATCACCGCCTGGTCCATGCCGAGGCCGACCGCCTGCCCGGCCTGATCGTGGACCGCTTCGGCGACGTGGCCGTGCTGCAGGCCAACACCGCCGGCATGGACCGCCTGCTGCCCGAAATCACCGTCGCCCTGCTGGACCTGCTCCCCCTCCGCACGGTCGTCGCCCGCAACGACAGCGCCGCCCGAGTGCACGAGGGCCTGCCGCAAGACGTCCGCCTGCTGCACGGGGACGCCGCCGATGCGGTGGCGGAGGAGGGCGGCGTCCGCTTTCCCATAGACCCGGCATCGGGGCAGAAGACCGGCTTCTTCTGGGACCAGCGCCCCAACCGGGACATGGTCGCGGGCCTGGCGTCCGGCAGCCGGGTGCTGGACGTGTTCTGCCACACCGGCGCCTTCGGCCTGCGCGCCGCCGCTGCCGGCGCCGTCTCCGTGACCCTGGTGGACAGCAGCCAGCCCGCCCTCGACCGCACCATGGACGCTGCCGCCCGGAACGGCCTCAAGCACGTCGAGGCCACGCGCGGCGACGCCTTCGACGTGATGGGCGCCCTGGCCGCTGCCGGGCAAAGCTATGGCATCGTCGTCTGCGACCCGCCAGCCTTCGCGAAGTCCAAGCGGGATCAGGACGCCGGCCTGCGCGCCTACCACCGCATGACCCGGCTGGCTGCGCCCCTGGTGGCGCCCGGTGGCTTCCTGTTCGTGGCGTCGTGCAGCCATCATGCGCCGCTGGACCTGTTCAGCGCCCAGGTGACGGGGGCGCTGCTGCGGGCGCGCCGGGAGGCCCGGATCATCCACACCGGCGCCGCCGGGCCGGACCATCCCGTGCATCCCCACCTGCCGGAAAGCGCCTACCTCAAGTCGCTGCTGCTGCAACTGGCGTAACCGCCGGCGCTTATTCCTGTCCCAGCAGCGCCGTCAACGCAGCATGCAGCGCCTGGCGGGTGTAGGGCTTTGCCAGGAACCGCGTGTCGCCCGGCAGGCCGCCTCCGGTTTCGTCCAGCGCCGCCGCCCAATGGTCGGTGTAGCCGGACGTTAGCAGGACGCTGATGCCGGGCAACTGCGCCCGGGCCTGCGCCGCCAGCGCCACGCCGTCCACCGGACCGGGCAAGCGCACGTCGCTGAACAGCAGGTCGAATCCCTCGGAGTCCCGCAACCACGTTGCCGCGTCCGCTGCGGTCAGGGCTGTCGTGACCTCCAGCCCCATGTTCGATGCCATGCGTGCGGCGGTGGCCAGGACGGCCGGCTCGTCGTCCACGACCAGGGCGCGCAGGCCGCGGTTCTGCCAGGCCGGGACGGGCATGGGCGGAGCCGCCTCGCTCTTCGGCACGACCACGGGCAGGAATAGCCGCACGGTCGTGCCGGCCCCCAGCTCGCTGCTGATCATCGCCTGTCCACCCGATTGCTTGGCGAACCCGTAAACCATGCTCAGGCCCAGCCCGCTGCCGCGACCGACGTCCTTGGTGGTGAAGAACGGCTCGAACACCTGCGCCAGCAACTCCGGCGGAATGCCGGTGCCCGTGTCGGTGACGCTGATGCGGAGATACCGCCCTGGCGCCAGGTCGTCCGGCACATCAGGCTCGGCCCGGCCCGGCAGCACATCCGCGGCAGCAACGGTTACGAGCGAGGTCGAGACCTGGATGCAGCCGCCGTCCGGCATGGCGTCGCGGGCGTTGATCACCAAGTTGATAATGGCGTTTTCCAACTGCGCCGGATCAATGAAGGCGGTCCCGTCATCATGCACCTCCAACCGCAAGTCATACCGCTTGCCGATGGTGCGCGTCAGCAAGGGGCGCAGGTTCTCGAAGAACCCGGACAACCGGACCCGCTCCGGCCGAAGGGCCGCGCGACGGGCATAGGACAGGAGCTGCTTGGTCAGCTCCGCCCCACGCACCGCGGCGTGCATGGCGGGCTGCAGGACGTCGCGCAGCGGCCCGACTTCCGGGATCGTGTCCAGCGCTTCTTCAAGGTTCAGCGTCACCACCGTCAACAAGTTGTTGAAGTCGTGCGCAATGCCTCCGGTAAGCTGGCCGATCGATTTCAGCTTCTCCGACCGCAGCAGCGCCAGCTCGGTCTGCTTGTGCTTGGTGACGTCCTGGCAATAGCCGTATAGGCCCGTGACCGTTCCGGCGTCGTCCAGCATCGGGCGGGCGTCCAGGCGGCAATGGCGCACGCCGCCCGCAGGCAGCACGATGCGGAAATCCAGCACGCGGGCGGATCGCATGGTGGCCGCGTTGTTCTGCACCAGGCGCAGGGCCGCATGGTCGTCCGGATGGACCCGGGCTAGGGTTTCCTTCATTGATGGTATCCCGTTTGACTGGGGAAACCCGGTGATCTCGAACATCTCGTCCGACCACATGACGTCGGAACCGTCCAGGGAGCGGCGCCAGGCGCCCAGCCGGGCCAACCGGTGCACCTCCGTCAACTGCACGGTCCTCGCCTGCAACTGCCTGGCCAAATCCTCCAGGCGCAGGTTCGCCTCCTGCATGGCGCGCCGGGCCGCCTCCACCTCCGTCACGTCCTGCAGCACCGCCATGACGGCATCCTCCCCGGCATAGGTCAGCGCGTGGGAGGCGACCGTCACCTCCATGCTGCTGCCGTCGGCCCGCAGGTGGGTCCAACTGCGGCGGGCGATGTCGGTGACCTGGTTGCCGGCGATCAGCGTGCCGAAGGTCAGCTGCTCGTCGGCCGCCAGGAGGTCAGGCAGCGACATCGCCAGGAACTGCGCCCGGCTCCAGCCATACTGGCTCACCGCGGCGCCGTTCACGTCGAGGAAGCGCAGGCTGTGCCGGTCGAACACCAGCGTCGGCATCGGCGACTGCTCGAACAGGGTGCGGTTGCTGGCTTCACGTTCCCGCCCGGCCTGGTCGGTTTGGCGGCGCAGGGTGATGTCGCGCTGGATGCTGATCCAGAGGGTCTGCCAGCCCGTGGCGTCGGCCAGCGGCGTCACGTCCATCTCCACCCAGAACCGGGTGCCGTCCTTGCGGCAGTGCTCAACCTCCGTCCGGGTCGGCGTGCCTTCCTGCATGGCCCTTGCGAACCGGCCCTGCGCCAGCAGATCGGCGTCCGGCCCCAGCAGCAGGCGCGGCGATTGTCCCACGACCTCATGCGCCTCATAGCCGGTCGCGCGGCAGAACGAGGAGTTGACGTAGGCGATGCGCGGCCCCGACGGGTCGTGCGGTGGCGCTTCCGTTATCATGACGGAGTCATTGGCGCGGTCCAGCGCAGTGCTGAGGAGGTGCATCCTCTCCTCCGCCACTTTGCGGTAAAGGGCAGGGCGTATGGTGTCCGCCAGCGCCCCCACATCCTCCAGCACCAGGTCCAGGTCGGTACGGTCGGTGTCGAAAAAGAGGGTAATGCCGAATTGCTCCCCCGCCACGCGGAGCGGCTGGATCACCTGGCACATCAGCCCGTGCCGCATGATGGAGGCGAGCATCGGATAGCGGTGCAGGTCCGCGACGCCAGCGAAGCGCACGGCCCGTGGCTTGCCGGCCACGATGGCATCGGCCGTCAGCGAATTGCCGGGCTTGGCGCCAAGCCTACGCGCCAGTTCGAAATGCGCGTCCATCTGGATACGGTTGCCAGGGTTGCGGCTGACCTCGCGGAGCACCTGATCGGGAAGCGCGAGCCGCCAGATATGGCCCGCAGCGGCGCCATGGTCGTCGCATAAGCGGGTCAGCAATCCCGCCAGCGCCTGCTCGCACGTCGCGGCGTCGGCAACGGCATGCATCATGGCGTCGGTGCGGGCGCTGCGCTGGTTCAGCCGGGCGAACGCTATGGTGCGCCGCCGATGCTCAAGCTCTTCGGACACGATGGCCGCCAGGTCGGACAGCGCCGCCTTGTCATCGTCGGAGAAGGGCCGGCTGTGGCGGTCCATGAGGCACAGGGTTCCAACGTGCTCGCCGCCGGCCGCTGTCAGGGGTGCGCCGGCATAGAAGCCGCAGGCCTCACCAAGCGGCCCGGCGCCGCCGTGCCAAGGTCCGGCCCGCGCGTCCTCGACCACCAGGATGTCCGGCGACCTGATAGCCTCGCTGCAAAACGACCCGGCACGGCGCTGTTCGGCCGACTCGGTGCCGGCCTTCGCCTTATACCAGACCCGGTGCTCATCAATCAGGCACACGAGTGCAATCTCGGTTCCGAAGATGCGCATCGCCAGGTTCACGATGCGGTCGAACCCGGGCTCTGGCGCAGTGTCAATGATCTCGAATGAGTCAAGCGCGTCAAGGCGGCGGATTTCGACAATATCCAACGCTTGATCCTCGGCCGCAGCAGCGGCAACGCCGGTCCACGCGGTGCCAGCAGGCGGAGTCCTGGAATGAACCCTGCCTGGCAGGACGTTTTCCGGATCAATAAGACCTGTTGCAGATGCCTGCGGTCCATGTTTCCCCGGTTCTAAGTCCATGCACCGAAATCCATGTTGAGCAGCTGCATACCCCACCTACATGAATTGTATATTCCGGTCAAAGCAACCGACCTGAGTTTACCGACGACATAAAATGACAAATTTTGGCAGTGGCGGTATTAATATTCACACCGTCGCGACCGAAATAAGATGCTGACTGTTATGCGAGGGGACGGCAAGGCCGCATGACCCTCCACGGCACCGGCAGTTAATTTCCTTTGAATGCACAGAAGCCACGCTATTCGGAAATATTTATTGAAAGTGCAACCAATCATACACTTGTCAACAAAGATTGTGCTAACAAGTTGATGTACGGCAGTGGAAAGGGTCAGCTTAATGTCCAACAGCGGCGCAACCCCGGACGCAATGCTGTCAAACCCGCGGGTGCTGTTGATCGAGGATGACGAGGCCGTGGCGCGTGCGTTCGTGCGCGGGTTCGAGCGGGCCGGCATGCAGGTCGCATGGGCCGGCACCGGCAACGCTGGGATGGCAATGAAGGCAAGCTTTCGGCCAGATGTCGTGCTGGTGGATTTGACCCTCCCCGACGTGAGCGGCGTTACCTTGATCGGCCGTTTGGCAGAAGCGCGCGACTGCGGCGTCATCGTCGTTTCCGGCATGGGCGACGAGGCCGACCGGATTGTCGGGCTCGAGCTGGGCGCCGACGATTACATCGCCAAGCCACCCGCCATGCGTGAGATGATCGCACGCATCCGGGCCGTCCATCGCCGGGTCAACACCCGGCACGACCGTGCGCCCGCTCCGGCGCCGTCAGCCGTGCTGTCCATTGGACCCATCCGCATCAACCTGCAGCACCGCACCGTCCACACGGCGGATGGCCGCCGGCTGAACCTGACGTCGGCGGAGTTCGCCGCCCTGGAAACGCTGGCCGCCGCCGCCGGCCAGCCAGTGTCGCGCGACCGCCTGTCCGAGGCGGCACTGCGACGGGCCTGGCGGGCAGAGGACCGCAGCGTTGACCAGCTCGTGTTCAACCTGCGCCAGAAGCTGCCGCCCGACGAAAGCGGCACCATGCTGATCCAAAGCATCCGTGGCTCCGGCTACTGGCTGCGCGCGCCGGAGGTGGCGTCCGACGCCCCGCCACCGCGGGCAGACCAGAACGCCTGGGTCAACTAACCCGGCGCCGGCGGTCAGCGCCGCAGGCTCGAACAGATTGCAGCGGGGTTCGGGGGCTGGCAGCCGGACCTGAGACAGCATGAGCGTTGCCGTGGCCGGTCTGCCAAGCCGGCACTGCCAGCTTGGCAGACCTGGGATGCTTGGCACGTCCTAAACCCCGTCTAGTTTGGGAACCGTAGTTTTTCTTCGTCAGGGTCGAGGTGA
>CAXTDP010000300.1:0-6895 GCA_964242295.1 uncultured Acetobacteraceae bacterium
GCGTGACGCGCTTCGCCACCCTAACCCAGGCCGCCTGAATTCGCCGACAGTGTCTGGTCAACGTGCGCGACTACGGCGCGGTGCTGGATGGCGTCACGGACGATGGCCCGTCAGTTGCGGCGGCGTTGGTCCGGGCAGCGGGGGGCACGGTCTATCTGCCTGCTGGGACGGCCGCCATCGCAATGCTGCCCGATGCCATGGCCGGCCGCTTCAGCGGTGAGGGCCAACTCCGTACGGGAGACATGCACCGGCGCGGGCGCATGTTCGCGCGGCGTGCAACGGAGCCGGTGCGCTACGGGTCGCTGGACGACATCAGCACGGCATTCGACGGTGACCTGTCCACTGTCCAACTGGCCCTTGAGCACCGGGTGGATGGCGCGGCGACGCTGACGCAGCCCAGCACGGGCTACACTTACCGGCACGAGAACAGTGCGGTCAGCGTTTACTACCAGAACCGCAGCGGCTGGAATGCGCTGACCGGCGACCAAGGAGGGCGCACAGGCTGTTCGGCCATCAACGGGCGGGTGTCGCAACAGGGACAGGGCGACGCCGTGTTCCTATCCGTGGCCGGCACCGTGGCCGGGACCAAGTCTGGCAGCACGCACTTCCTGGCCAACCCCGCCGTGCTGGTGATGGATGGCGACCTGTTCGGCTTTGCGGACGGCACCTACCAGCAAGTGGACGAGTTCAGCCATAACGACGCCGGATACGATCTGGCGGTCACCAGCACGGTCCGCAACTTCTATCGCACCAACGGCACGGGTGCGAAGGGCGCGTGGTGGCTGGGTACACGCTACCAGTCGCTAGGGTCGAGGGGGGTGGATGCCGCTTTCCAGGTGGTCGGGCGGTGGAACGGGGTGCTTGACACTTGCTCCGCAATCGCAGGGCCGTCCGGGGCGGTAATAACGGTTGCGGCGGGTCAGCGCATCTACCTGAATGCCAGCAACGCCGACACTCATTCCAATCCTACCAACATACAGCCCGGCGGGGAGTGGCTGCAGGCCGATCCCGCCACCAGCGCGGTGCAGGTTGCAGCCGGCGGCGTCCCGGTGCTGGTTGTGGCGCGGGCGGTAGGCGCCTCCAGCGCAGTTCAGGTAACGCCTGGTGCGGGCGCGTTGGGGCCAGCGTTGCAGCCGGTGGGTGCTGCGGCTGACATCCAGCTGCAACTGGCGGGTAAGGGGGCTGGCGCCGTGCTGGCGCCGACCCCGACAGCTGGGGACAGCAGCGGCGCTTTGGCGACCACGCGCTTTGTGACGCAGGCGGTGAGCGGCCCGGCCTTCGTCGCGCTGCTGAACGCGGCCATTCCGCTGCTGCCGACCACACGGCCGGTGCCGGTGCCAGGGCGGCCGCAGGCGTGGATCAACGGCGACGCCATCTGCGTTGCATAGGAGGCGCACCATGACCCATTCCTTGCGCTCAGCCTTGTTGCTGTGCCTTCTGCTGTGGCCGGATTTGGTGTGGGCGCAGGTGGCAAAGTTCACCGAGGATGCGATCACCCTGCGCCAGGACCCGGCCGTGCCCACTGATGCGGCACGCAAGGGTTACGTGGACAGCATGGTCGGCTCCGCGGCGGCTGCAGCAGCGGCGGCTCAGGCGGCTGCCAACGCCGCGGTGCCGCAATCGGCGTTGGGCCAGCCGAATGGGCCGGCGCGCCTGGGGCCGGCAGGCACCCTGCCTGTGACCCAGCTTCCGGTCGGGACGGGCGCAGGCACGGTGGCTGCGGGCAACGATCCACGCATTGTTGGGGCGGCGCAGGCCGCCACCTTGGCCCCCGTCGCCACGAGCGGGACCTGGGCTGACCTTGCTGGCAAGCCGGCACTGGCGCCTGTGGCGACCACGGGCACTTATGCGGACCTGACCGGCCGCCCGGCGATCCCCGTGGTGCCGCCGGTTGGGACCGTTGCGGGCACGGTGGCTGCGGGCAACGATCCGCGCATCGTTGGGGCGGCGCAGGTGACGTCGCTCGCGACGGTAGCGACTAGCGGCAGCTACAACGACCTGGCCGGGAAGCCCGTCATTCCAACCGTTCCCTCCTTTGGCACGGCCGCTGGCACGGTCGCCGCAGGCAACGACGTGCGCATCCCCGTGGTCGGCAACCAAACGCCGGGCGCCGGCAGCATGGTCATTGACCTGCTGCACGAGAGTGGCACTTACGCCCTCAAGAACGAGGCTGGCATTTGGGGGTCGGCCAACGTCCGGGCTTACATGGGCATCAGCCGGACATTTAATTCTGGCGAGGGTGCCGCAAACGGGCCGGTTGCAGCGCTGTTCGGGTTCGCAAACAACAACGGGTCGGCCGCTGACGTGGTGGCCGTGCTCGGCAGCAGCGTCGCGCGGGTGAGCGGCGGCAGCGTGTTCGGCGGCAACCTGATCGCCCGCACGGCAGCAGGGGTCAACGCCAAGTTGGTTGGGCTGGAGGTGGACGTGGAGCCTGCCGCGGGCACGACGGCGGCGGCAGGCAGCATCGGCGTTGCTATCAACTCGTATTCGTCCGCCGTGCCGGGCCCGGCGGTGCTGATCGGATCATTGGGTGGCGGCACTTTCGCCAATGGCGTGCAGTGCGCAGGGATTGCGGCCACTGGAAGCTGCCTCGCCCCACATTCCGGCAGCACCATGAAGACGATGATGGACTCGACGGTCGCCACCCTGAACGACGCCGCGGTTCGCATTGGGCCGGTCAGCGCCGGCGCTGGGCAGCGGATCGTGTTGCAGGGGTCGGACGCGCTGGATGCAGTCATCACGACTGACGCCAACAAGTTCCTCAAGATAGCCACAGGCACGAATGGGCTGGCGATCACCAACCAGCCGCAGAGCGCAAATCTGCTGCTGCTGTCGGGCACCACGGGGGACGTGACCCTGCCGGTCGCCACGGCCAAGCTGACGGGCACGGGCGACCTGACCCTGAATGCCACAACTGGCCAGGTGAATCTGCTCACGGGCATGAAGCTGGCGATCCGGATCGTGACGTCCGGGGCCTCTGACACCGCGCTGGCTGCCGACACTACGGTCAAGTGGGTGAAGGCAACGGGGTCCGCGTCGGCGGAAAGCATCTCGGCCTGCGTGTCGGGCATACGCGGGCGCGTGCTGGTGGTGAAGGACGGCAAGGGGGATGCTGCGGCCAACCCCATCACCGTCACTCCGGCGGCCGGCACAGTGGATGGTGCGGCGAGCTACACGGTCAACACGGCCCGCGGCGCGGTGACGCTGCAATGCGACGGCGGCGGCGACTGGTCGGTGCTGGCGCGGATGTAGCGGCGCCGCGCAGCTTGATCTGCCCTGACAAGCACCCCGAACCCGAAGTGGCCCAAGCGCGCAGCCTCGCTCCGAAATCAAGGACTCCCGGATGCCGCCCAGCCGGTTCCGCGCTGCGCCCTGCGACGGGCGTCTGGCGATCCATGCTGCGCTGACCGCCGTGCTGGCTGCTTTTGGTCACAACCTTGCGTGGAGGCGCACCGATGAAGAAGTGCAGTGCCGCGCTTTACCGGGCTGTCCAGATGGTTCCGCGCGTGTTTCGTCGGGAACCATGGTGGGCCGAATTCTGGTCGGCGGTTACGGCGCTAGCCTGGGCGGGGCTGTCCTGGCGCGATGCGCACGATCTGGATGCCTGGCCCTCCATGCAGGTGCTGATGCGCTTGGGCGGCGAGCGAACGTGACACCTGCTGGCTGGTGGGCTTGGGCTGGCGCAACTCCTGTTCCTGTTGGCCGACCACCGCTGGCTGCGATGGGGTGGAGCCGTGGCGGGCTGCTGGTTCTGGGCGGTGCTGACGCTTAGCGTTTGGATCGCGGTGCCCTGGGCACCTGCGGTTGCGGCGTATGCCGGGTGGTGCGGCATCAACGCATGTTCCATCCTGCGTCTCTTGCGACGGCACGGGTAGGCCGCCGTGGAAGGGCACAGCATGGATACCAATCCCTGGTGGGTGGTCCTGGCCGCTGCCGTCCCGTCGGCAGCCAGCGGTGCCTGGGTGGTCTGGCGCTGGTGGACCGACCGCGGCGACGCTCGCGCTGTCCAGGCTGCCACCCGCGACCAGGTGCTTATGCGCGAACTGGAAACGCAGCGCGCTGCGCTCAGCCGTGAGCAAGCAGACCTGTTCGAGCGCATGCGAGCTGAACTGCAGCGCTGCCAAGCCCGTTTGGCCGAGGTGGAGCGCGACCGTGACCGCGGCTGGGACCTGGCACGCTGGTGGAACCGCCGGGCGCACGAGCTGCGGCACTCTGGCGTCAATGCGCAGGCGACAGCACAGGTCCTTGCCTTCGAGGCCGGCCATCCACCGCCGGCCTGGCCGGACATGACGATCCCTGGATTGGAGGACCCGAAATGATGGCATTGCCCAGCGGCTTCGACCAAGCCTTTGCCATCGTGGTGGGAGAGGAGGGCGGATACACGGCGGACCCTGCCGACCCCGGCAACTGGACAGGAGGCGCCCCTGGGCGGGGTGTCTGCCGCGGCACGCGCTGGGGCATCTCTGCGGCGGCCTACCCGAAGCTGGACATCCCCGGGCTGAGCATGGCGGATGCGCAGGCGATCTATCGCCGGGACTACTGGGACAGAGTCGGCGGCGACGCGCTGCCGGCACCGTTGGCGCTGCTGGTGTTCGACGCAGCGGTGAACAACGGGGTGGGCCGGGCGCTGCGCTGGCTGCAGGCCGCTGTCGGGGTGGCGATGGATGGCGTGGCCGGGCCGGCGACGCTCGCTGCCGTGCGTGCGCGTCCAACGCAGGCACTTTGCGCCGAGGTGCAGGCACAGCGCCTGATGTTCATGGTGGCATTACCGACTTGGCCGCGTTTTGGCTTGGGCTGGGCACGCCGCCTATGCCGACTGCCTTTCCACGCTGCCGAGATGGAGGTTTGACATGGATAAAAGTGTGATGTCTTGGGGGGCGCCGGTTGTCAGCGTCGTGGTGCTGGTGACGTTCGGCGGCGTGGTGTCGCTGACGCTGCTGCGCACGATCCCGGTAGGGTCGGAGGCGGTGCTGAACGTGCTCCTGGGCACGTTGGGAGCGATGGCGACGAACGTGGTGGGCTATTGGGTCGGCAGCAGCGCCGGGTCGGCGCGCAAAGACGACCGGCTGGCGGAGGTGGCGCGGATTGAGCGGGCGGCGCAGCCCTCCGCCTGATGCGGATTGCAGCCGAGGTCGGGGCGCGACGCAGCCGGATCTGGCTTGCGATTATCTGCCGCATACATGCCTGGTATCTTCGGGATCTGCCCACCTCGGCGGGGTTAATGCGCAAGCTGTCCACAAGCGTGTCGCGGATATCATGCGGCGCTCTGGTTCACTCCGGCATCGTCAACGACCAGCAAGAGGCCGCTTGCCGTCCCGTCCTTGCCAGGCAGGTGCCCTGCAATGACTCCGACTGACGCGCCTCGGGATCGGAACCTGGGCTTGGAGGTGCGCCGGTTACGCCCGCCCCGCCCGCGGCCGGCGCAGCAGCAACCGCACCGACCCCTGGTTCGCCGCATGCGGGTGCGCCGCTGCCAGCACCAGCGGGCGCAGTTCGTGCAGGTTCAGCCATAATGGAAACTCCCGCCGGATCACCCCGCCGGCTTCGCCGCTGCCGCGCCCGGTAATAACCTCGACGACGCGCAGCCGGTCGGCATGAGCGTTGCCGAGGAACGCTTGCAGCGCAAAGAATGCCCGCTGCGCCGTGCGGCCATGCAGATCCAAGGTGCGGCCAGCCGGCAACTTGCCTGTGCGGAACCGGCTCCAGGTCGAGTTGTCCACTCCCGGCGGCTGTATCCCGACCACCAGCGGTCCCATCCGATGCACAACCAGCGCCGGCGGCGCGGCGGGCAACGTGGTGGCAGCAACGCCCGGCTCCGGCGCGGGCGGGGCAGAGGGCGGCGCATCCGGTCGCGCCACGCCCTCCAGCGGCGCCACATTCTGCACGTATCCCGCCCAAACCGTTTTGTCCGCCTCCGACAACACCCGGCGGCGAGACACGGCACCCAACCGTTTCGGCGCAGGCGGCATCAGGCGGCGCGGGCCGCCGGATCGTCCTCGATCAGCACGACATGCAGCCGCCGAGGGCCGTGGGCGCCCAACTCCAGCGTCTGCTCGATGTCGGCGGAACGGGACGGTCCCGTCACCAGCATGACGTTGCGCGGCATGAACCCGCCCGTCACCGCGTCCTGCCGCTCCCGCCGCAGCAGGTCCCAGGCATCCTCATACGGCCCGACGACCCGGCTGGTTCGCAGCACGACGATCGCGGTGTCGGACAGCAAGTTGAGCGTCGTTGGCCGCTCCGGGTCGCTCGGCAGCATCAGCGTGCCGGTCTCGGCGACCGCGGCGAATGCCTGCTGCACGCTGACCAGGTCGGTCGGCAGTGCGCGGCCCTCCCGGATCAGCAGCAGCGGCCGACTGCTCCAAGGCATCGCCTGCAGCTCCGGATGCGGCGCCATCGCCAGCATGGATGGCAGGTTATTCTGCGCCAGGTAGCCCGCGACCGCCTCCGGCACCGCATCCCCGTCCGGCACGCGCTCCAGAGTGCCGAAATCCTTCTCAATGTTGCGGATCAGCAGAGCGACCTGCTCCGGACGCGGCACCTGGCTGCGCCCGGGGATCAGTTGCCGCGGTGGATGCGCCATACGGTCCCGCAGCATCGCCTGCTGATCGCCGGGCAACTCCCCCCGGCGGAGGCCCCGGCGGATCGCGCCGAGAATGGCCTCCTTCGTCATGCGCCAACCTTCGCATGATCGGCCTTCTGCCGGTCCCGCTGCTGCTTGGCATAGCGAGCCATGAAGGTATCCCCCTCCGGCGCCGGCAGGTCGCGCCCCACAGTCCAGCCCGCGGCCAGCGGCAGCCTGGCGAACCGCCCGCGCCGCCGCCCCATCAGCCCCAGCGCCACCGCCCCGGCCCGGGACGCCAGCCGATACAGCGCCGGCCGCCGGGCAAAGAAC
>CAXTDP010000301.1:0-6852 GCA_964242295.1 uncultured Acetobacteraceae bacterium
GTATAACCCGGTCCGCCTTCATTCCAGCCCGGGCTATCGCTCGCCAATGGCATACGAAGCAGCCGCAACGGAACTGGCCGAAGCACAGGCGTAGCCACCAAAGCCCACCAACACTCCACCAGAATGAGTCAACTTCAACTTCAGAACGCCGCCGACAGGCTGTCGCTGCGGTGCTCGCGCGGTGATCCGCCCAGCAGCCACAGGGCGTTCTGCAAGCCGGTGGCCAGCGCCGTGAAGCTTTCGCCGCCCAGCACCACCTCGCCATGCTCCCGGCCGGAGAAGGCCAGGCGGAAGTGGTAGAGCCGGTGCGCCAGCCGCTCTCCGGCCACCGTAACCCCGAGGCCGCCCGCGTCGGTGAAGTCGGACAAGCCTTGCAGCCCCGGCGGGTGGTCCTGGCGGAAGATCACCTCGCGCTCTGGGCCGTGCAGCGCCTGCCAGCCGCGGACGCGGCGCTCCAGGGTACGGCGCACGCCCGGCAGGAGGTTGGGATGGCGGCGGAGCATCTCCTCGAACACGGCGACCGGGCGCAGGCCAGGGGTGGATTGCAGCATGGGGACGATCTCGGCGTCCCAGATCGCTGCCAGCGGGTCTGGACGGCGCCGGGTGCGCGGGGCCTGGCCCCGGGAGGGCAGACGGGGATCGGCGTCGAGCCGGGCGCCGGTACTGGCGCCGATGCCTGCCCGGGCCGCGGCAAGCTGGCGGGTGTGGGTTCTGCGGTGGTGCATATACAATCTCAAGTGCCGACGTAAACGACGCCGGCGTTAGTGCCGACCGCCATGTGCCAGGCTTCGGGGACAATGGCATACAGGTCTATCGAGAAGCCTGGCGGCATCTGGACCTTAGCAAGGTTAGCGCGGAACTGGTTCACCTTGCGGCTGGTCTGCGGCACGGATTCCAGTTCCAGCGTGGTGCCGGTGGTCTGCATCCCGCGCTGGTAGTCGAAGTTGGCGGGCGCCAGGCTGCGTTTCGGCAAGGGCGGCGGGCCGGGGAAGTCCTACGCGGCGGGAGATTGGGCTAACAAAGCCAAGGACGACACAGCAAGAACCGTCGCCGCAAGCAGCATTACCTTCAAAAACTACAGCCTCTGCATGCATCGCGGATTTTTGGAGCGATGTCACGAAATGGTTCGGCGGCTCTCATTTATGTTACGGTATAAACGTAATCGGCGAACGAAAATGCTTGTGCGCTAGGCCCGTGCGCGCTCCGGGACGCTGGCTGGCATCTCGATGTCTATGGCCAGCGTGGACACGTCGTCGCCGCGGTCCAGCTTCACGACCACCTTGTCACGGTCGATCTGCATGTGCCGGGCAATCACCGCAAGAATTTCCTCTTGCAGGACGGCCACGAGTTGCGACTGGCTGCCGTTACCACGCTCATGCGCCAGCAGTATCTGCAACCGTTCCCGTGCGACGGGCGCCGTGGTGCGGCGATTGAGGAATCCGAAGAGGCTCATGCCACCCGCCGTCCGAACAGCTTGCCGAGCAGGCCGGCCCTCTTGTTGGCCGGCACCTGCATTTCGACGCTTTCGCCCAGCAGGCGGCGGACGGCGTCGGTGTAGGCGCGGGCCGGGGCGCTGGTGGGGTCGGCGAGTGGCACCGGGGAGCCCAGGTTGCTCGCCTTCAGCACGTCTTGGCTTTCAGGGATGATGCCGAGCAGCGGGATCGAGAGGATTTCGAGGATGTCGTCCACCTTCAGCATGTCGCCACGGGCGGCGCGGGCGGTGTCGTAGCGGGTCAGCAGCAGGTGCTTGTCCACGCGCTCGCCGCGCTCGGCGCGCTCGGTCTTACTGTCAAGCAGGCCGATGATGCGGTCGCTGTCCCTGACGCTGGAGATCTCGGGATTGGTGACGACCACGGCGGTGTCGGCGTGATACATCGCAAGCTGCGCTCCGCGCTCGATGCCGGCTGGGCTGTCGCAGATGATCCAGTCGAAACGCTCGCGCAGCTCGACCATGACGCGCGCGACGCCCTCGGAGGTGAGCGCGTCCTTGTCCCTGGTTTGGCTGGCGGGCAGGAGGTGCAGGGTATCCAGCCGCTTGTCGCGGATCAGGGCCTGGGACAGCTTGGCGTCGCCTTGCGTCACGTTGATGAGGTCGTAAACCACCCGACGCTCGGCGCCCATGATAAGGTCTAGGTTACGCAAGCCGACGTCGAAGTCCACGACGACCACCTTCTTGCCCGCTTGCGCCAGCGCGGCGCCGAGAGCCGCCGTGCTGGTCGTCTTACCGACACCGCCCTTGCCGGATGTCACGACCAGTACCTTAGCCATCGCTGATCCTCTGCTTGATGTTTCGCCTTGTGCCGTGTTCCGGGCCGCCGAGTCCAGCGGGAGCTAGTCCAGTGCGGCTATTGCCAACTCGTCCCCATCCAGCCAGACCTGCACGGCGCGACCCTGCAGCGCCGGGTCCATTTCGTCGGCGGTCTTGTAAACCCCGTCTATTGCCAGCAGCTCCGCTTCCAGCCGGCGGCAGAAGATGCGGGGGCGGCGGCCGTCCGGACCGGGGCCGAGCAGCCCGGCGATGGCCCGACCGCGCAGTGTGCCATACACGTGGATGGAGCCGCCGGCGATCACTTCCGACCCTGAAGCAACGGAGCCGATCACCGTGACGTCCCCGGTGGTGAAGGCGACGCTCTGGCCGGAGCGCACCGGGCGGTCCAACACCAGGGCGGCAGGTGGTGGCTCGGGCTGGTGCACAGGTTCGGGCGGGGCTGGCGGAGCGCCATCGTCGGCCGGGGCGTCGGCGACCAGGACTGGCAGGCCAACCGTGCGACCGCCGGCGATGACGGGCGGGAGCGTCAGCAGAAGTGGGCCAAGCGCCTCCTCGTCCACACCCTCGATCCCGATGACGCGGATAGCGCGGGCGGCCAGGCTGTCCAGCAGCCCGGCGAACTCCGCTTCGTGCCCGGCGAGTGCGGCGAAATCCACCACAACGGGACGGCCATCGAAAAAACGGGGAGAGCGGGCGAGCTGCCCGTCGAGTTGCAGCGTCCAGCCTGCCAACGGCGGTTCGGGCGTCAGCACCATGGCCATGAAAGACCGGCCGCGGAGGCGTAGGAACGGGCGGGGACGGGCTGCGTTGATCACGGCTTCCGGCGTACTGGCCCGGCAGCGCGGCGTCAACATCGGAACGGGCCTGTGTGGCACGAAGATGACGGTGTCGTGCCCCTGGGGGGTTGAACCAAGCGCCGCTCCGCCCGTTTCCCACGTTCCACAAGGAGCAACAGCAATGCCCGACAAGAATGAGCACACTGGCCGGTTTGGCGGTCCTGGCAGCAGCCACCAAGACAAGGAGCATCCCGGCAAGAACAAGCAGGAGCATGGTCACAAGAAGGGCGGCGGCACGCCCGGCAGCGTGCCAGATCCGATAAAGAACGCCGATGGGGACGACAGCGGCGGTGGACATCACTACCGGGACCACGGGCGGACCTGACTGCGGCCGGAGGCGACGCTCGGTTGAGGACCGTCGCCTCAGCTACGGCGCGAGGTAATCCTCAACCCGGCGGTTGCGCTCCCTGCCATCCGGCGTCGCATTGTCGGCGATCGGCAGGTCCGTGCCGAAGGCTATGGCCCGGCCCGGCGCGATCCCTTCCCTGGTCAGGGCTGCTCGGACAGCCTCGACCTGCTGCTGGGCCGCGAGCTGGTTGGCCTGGGGCGTGCCGCCAATGTCGGCAAAGCTCGCCAGGATCAGGCGTGCGGGGCCGATCCCCTGAGACCTGACATAGGCGGCAAGACGTTCTGCGTCGTGCGTGCCGTGGTCATCCAGTTCCTTGGCGCCGGGCTGGACGTGGAAGTCCACGGACACCCGCGACGCACTGGCGATCACGCGGCGCAGGCGTTCGGGGGTTGTTTTGGGCAGTGCGGCGGGCTCCGTCCTGATGGTCAGGGGCACGAATCCAGCGGCCTCGACCACCTGCTGGCCTGCGGACGAGGATACCCAGTCCGTGAAGCGGCGGGCCGTAGGGCTGCCGGCGTTGAGGGCCGTGTAGAGGTAAAGGCGCCGAACGAGCGGGTAGCTTTCAGTGGCGATCGTCAGTCTGCTCGGGGCGACGGCGCCGCGTCCGCCGAGCGCTAGCACCTTGGCGGCGCCGCTGCGTCCAAAAGGCAGGAAGCCGATGCCGCCGCGGTCAGATGCCAGCGCTGCCGGCATCCCGTCGGTCGTGACCCAGGTTGCGGAGGCGGAGATCCCGTCCTGACCGATGCCGACCTCCTGCGGGGCAATCGCGCCGTCGCGGTCTTGGGAAACATAAACGTGGACTGGCCCGCGGGTGCCGCCAAGCTCTGACCAGTCGGTGATGCGTCCGGAGAAGACGTCGCGCAGTTGCAGCAGGGTCAGGGAAATCGCTTGGTTTGCTGAGTTTACGGCGACGACGATGCCTTGGCGTCCGATTACGGCCTCGGCGGCCGGACTGGTCATGGCGCCGAGGGACGACAAGCGCTTCGCATCGGCCGGGGACATCCGTGTTGTGGACATGGCGACGTCGGCAGTGCGCTGGCCGAGCATGTTGTAGCCTGCGGCTGCGGAGTTCAGCGTGATAACGATGGCGTCGCGCTGGCTGCCCTGCTGGCCGACGACTTCCGTTTGTCCTTCGGCGGCACCGGGCTGGGTAGCGATGTTAGTACTGCCGATGAGGCCCAGGTAGCCGACTGCCAGCCGCTGGGCGAGGCGGGCACCGATCACGTCTGAGCCGGCAAGACGGAGCAGCACGGACCGGGCTGCCGGCCCGTGCTCCGCAGGTAGCTTGTCTTGCGTTGCGGCTCGTGTCGGGCCGGCGGGGAGGAAGGTCCACAAGGATGGGTTGCTGCCGGAGTGGCTGGTGAGCTTATAAACGAGCGTTGCGGCGCTCAGCGTGACCACGGCGGCTTGCAGGGCCAGGAACGTCCGGCTCCGTCCTCGAGCGGGGGCGGCGCTTGTGGCATGCAGGGAGTGACCGCATCTGGGGCAGGCAAACTCGCTATCTCCAGGAATGGCTATGATCTTCTGCGACACGGCATTGCCGCAATATTCGAAATTGCGGCACCGGCCGCGCTGGTCAGCCCTGGGCGCATGGGGCATCGGTACGGTGGGGTTTGCTGCCTGACGCGGACGGTTTGACAGGTGTTGCTCCGATAAGGAGCATGGTGGGGCGGCGCCCGCTTGCAGATGCATAAGGGCGTGCTTGGACCCGGCGAGGCACTGAGGTTGTGAAACTGTCATGTCCATTCGACCTGCTCCCGCCATCTCCTGAGCACTTACCGACCTGCCCAGTACTCGATCCGTTAAAATAGAGTTTCGTCACAGAATTTCTAACAAATTTATACATGGGAAACGATGGAACGTCTATATGTTCCAACGTCGTTATAAATGTGGACCTTGTTGTCTAGAGAAGTATGAATCGCTTGCAAGATGGCGCAGGCAACAAGGCGCATTCGGCCTTATTTCATCTTCAAGGACGGCGGCGAGATGGGCGAGCATCCGGCTCAGTCTGTGGGTGCGCCAGGTCCGGCAACACTGTGCTGCCTCAAGTGCTGTTAGGGTCAGGTGTTCCGGGAGAAGCAGGTTTTTGGTCCGCGACAGCCGCCGCTTGATCGCTCCGGTGTCGGCCACGTAGAGTTGCACGGCGTTGGCGCAGGAAGCGGCCGAGGGATGAGCTGGCTCTTTCTGCCTGCTGGTTATGCAACTGGGACAGAGACGGGCTTTGCCGTAGGGATCGCCGTGTTCAGCGCCACGGCGGCGCTGGCGACCTCGCCCCGCTGCACAGGCAAGCTCCGTGCGCGCAGCTTTGGGCCGATCAAGTGTTTATACCTGGACATGGCCACTTCTTGGTTCCTCCTGCCATTCCATCGCGTAGCGATCCCTGCAGGGACAGGCTGCGAGGCAGCCTGACGGCGCCCTCGCTCAGCGCAGGCCGCCCTGCGACGACATCACCGGGTGCATGAACTCGTCGGTGTGCAGGCCGCCCTTGATAAGCATCTGCACCGCGCCGGCGCGGGCCAGCGCGACGGCCTGGGCCGCCGCAGCGAGCGCGTCCGCCGCATCGACCAGACGAAATCCGGAGATGTCGAGCGTCTCGGAGGCGGCCACGTTACGGATGCGATCGGCCTGGCCAAGTGTTTGGCCCAGGCGTTAAGCTGCTCCAGCGAGAACGCTGTGCCCAGTTCCTCGGCCGTGACCGGTAGGTTCTCGCCAGGGCCGATCCACGACTGCACCCGTTCCGACAATCCGGCACTCTCCAACTGGGCCAAGATCGCCGGCAGCACGCCGCCCGACGCTTCCTACAGCATGCCGAGCACCTGCGGCAGCGGTCCGATGAAGCCTTCGAGTGACCCATTCATGCGGGGAAATCCAGCACGACGCGAGACGGCACGTCGCCGTGCGCCAAGCGCTGGAATACGTCGTTGATGGCCGAAAGCGGCTGCAGCTCGATGTCGGCGTGCACGCGGCCGTCGGCGGCGAAGGCGAGCGCCTCGGCCATGTCCTGCCGCGTGCCGACGAACGAGCCGCGCACGGTGATGCAGTTCGCAACCACGTCGAACAGCGGCAGCGGGAAATCGCCGGGCGGCAGCCCGACCAGGGCGCAGGTGCCGCGCTTGCGCGTCATGCCCACGCCTTGCTTGAACGCGCCCAGCGACGGCGCGGTGATCAGCACGCCGTGCGCGCCGCCGTCCGTGCCCTGTTTCACGGCGACGACCGGGTCGCCCTCGGCCGCGTTCACCACCATGTCCGCGCCGAGGCGCGTGGCGTGCGCGAGCTTGCCGTCGTCAATATCCACGGCGCAGACCTTCAGGCCCATCGCTTTCGCGTATTGAATGGCCAGGTGCCCGAGCCCGCCAACACCCATGCGATATGCCATCACCGACGGGACCTGGGGCGTC
>CAXTDP010000302.1:0-6845 GCA_964242295.1 uncultured Acetobacteraceae bacterium
GCAGCCAGCGCTCGGCCCAGCGCCGGGCCAGCAGGCGCGCCCAGAAGAAGTCGGCAGCGCAGCCCAGCGCCTCGGCCACCATGGCAAGTGCGACGCCGGGCCAGAACCCGAAGGCGAGGCCGCCGGCATAGGCGACGACCTGCCGCGGCACGCCGACGGCGCAGGCCAGGCTACCCAATGCCAGGTAGGCCAGCGGCCCGTTCTCACCGGCTGCCGCGATGCGTGCGTCCAGCCCCAAGCCACGCAGGGCAAGGCCGGCGCCGACCAGCCCCAGCAGCAGCAGGGCCGGGCGCCATGCCCCAGAAAGCCAAGCGGGGGCCGGTAGGCTCAAGGCTGCTCGACCTCGGGGCGTTTCCAGCGGCGCTGCAGCCAAGCGACACCGACCAGGTCGAACAGGCCGACCCACAGCCGGTCCAGGGTGCCGTAGTTGCTGCGGCCCCGGGTGCGCGGCCGATGGTTGACCGGGACCGACACCACGCGCCCGCCGGCCCGGATGAACAGCGCCGGCAAGTAACGGTGCATGTGGTCGAAACACGGCAGTTCGGCGAACGCCGCGCGCCGGAACAGCTTCAGGCCGCATCCCGTGTCGGGCGTCGCGTCGTGCAGCAGCCCGGCACGGACGCGGTTGGCGATCCGGCTGGTATGGCGCTTGGTCCAGGTGTCGCGCCGCTGGGTGCGGTGCCCGGCGACCAGCAGCCAAGGGTCGTCCGCCGCCTGGGCCTGGGCCAGCAGGGCCGGGATATCGGCCGGGTCGTTCTGGCCGTCGCCGTCCAGGGTGGCGATATACAGTCCCTGGGCCGCGCGTATGCCGGTCACGATGGCGGCGCTCTGGCCGCAGCTCATGCGGTGGCGGCGCAGGGCCAGGGTGCCCGGCAACTCGGCACGCAGGGCCTGCAACTGGGCCGGCGTGTCGTCGGTGCTGCCGTCGTCCACGTAGATAATCTCGTGGTGGACACCCTGAAGCGCCGCGCCGATCTCCCCGATGAGCGGACGGATGTTGTCGCCCTCGTTCCGCACCGGGACGACGACGGACAGCAAAGGGGGCAGGACGTTGTCGGCCAGATGCGGCCGGGACGCCGGGGCGGGGTGCAGGAGCATCGCCGCGGGCGGTAGCACCCACGGCAGCGCGCCCGCAAGCGCCGGCCCGCATCACCGGCGCCGCGTGCCGGGGCAGCGTCCAGCACACGGCGCTGGCGGGACCCGCTGCGGACACGGTGTGACCGGGATCACGGCGGTCGGCCGTCATCCTGCCTAACCATGCCAGTCATGGAACGAACAGATGATTCCCCAGCAGGGCGGCAAGACGCGACAGCCGACGCTTGCCCGACATCCAGGAGAAAGCGATGACCAGAGTCTCCAGGTTGAACGTGGCGGCTGGGCTTACGGTCGCCACCGCCATTGCGCTCGCTGCACATATTCCGGTCCCTGCACGCATACACCTGCCGGACCAGGACGCGCAGCGCGCCTGGTCGGCCCAGTTGGACCGGGATTTCGGTCCGGTCCTGGCGGATTGCGTGCGGTTCGAGGTCGAGGGCCACGTTCCGCCGGTGCAGCTTGAGGCCATGCTGGCGCGGGCCTCAGGCGACGCGCGGTTGTTCCCCTATCTCCGGCAAACGGTGGAGTCGGCGATGGCGCGGTGCTTTCGCCGCCATCCTGCCGAGTAATGATCCCCTGCGTCGGAGGCAGGTCCAATGCTGAACCTGCCATGCTGAGCCAGAGCGAGCATTGGAACGTCTTGGCGCGCGGCGCCGGCCTGGGCATTGCCGTCGCGGCGCCCATCGGGCCGACCTGCCTCCTGTGCGTCCAGCGCACCCTGACCGCAGGCGTCGGCGCGGGCCTGGCCACCGGGTACGGCGCTGCAACCACTCATATGATCTACGGGACGGTCGCAGTCACCGGGTCGGCCATGACGCTGGAGGCGGCCGCTCATTGGTCAGCGGCGCTCAAGGCGTGCTGTGGGATGTTCCTCCTTTACCTGGCGGTGCAAAGCATCCGCCGGGCGCCAGACATCGCCCCACCGCGGACATGTCAAGTGCGCGCTTACCTGACGGGCCTGAGCTGGACGCTTGGCAACCCCATGACGGTGCTGACCTTCGCCGCGCTGGCCCCCGGCGTTCTCAACGAGACTCACGACGTCCTGCGAGACGCGCCGTTGCTGGCGCTTGGAGTCGCGGCTGGATCCGCTGCCTGGTGGACCCTGGTCGTGTGCGTTGTCGCGTGGACCCGTCACCGCCTTGACCCACGCATCCTGCGCGCGGCCAACCTGGCGACGGGCGTGGCGCTTGCGGCCTTCGCGGCGGTGGTGCTGGCATCGGCGGCTGGGATGTAGGGGCGGAGGCCTCTCCAGAGCGACGCACGGCATTGCAGCGGGCCTCCCAGCCGGCCGTGCGTGGGCATGGCTCGGGCCGCCTGGGCCACTGGCGGCAAAGCCGGCAAGCGGGTGCGGCCCTGCTGATCCGGCAGGGCAAAGCCCATATTTCTTGACCAGCGTCAGGATTTCTTGATCAGCATCGGGCTGGGCCATGTGCGGCTGCGTGCGACGCCTTATGTTCAGGCCAGCATCCAGGATTCCCGCCGCCATGCCGTCCGACGTCGCCGCTGCTCCCGTTCTTGGCCGCCTCCGCCTTGCCCGCCGTCCTGCACCGCGCGCTGTGGCGGCGTGGCTGTTCGTGATCTGCGCCATGCTGCTGGTGATGATCGCCCTGGGCGGCGCCACCCGGCTGACCGGGTCGGGACTGTCCATCATGGAGTGGGCGCCGCTGATGGGCACGCTGCCGCCGTTGTCCGAGACGGAGTGGCGCCGCCTGTATGCGCTGTATCAGCAGATACCGCAGTATAGCCTGGTCAACCAGGGCTTCGGGATCGAGGGCTTCAAGGGCATCTTCTGGCTGGAATGGACGCACCGGCTATGGGGCAGGCTGATCGGCCTCGCGTTCCTGCTGCCGCTGATCTGGTATGCGGTGCGCGGCGCCATAGACGGGCGGCTGGCGCGGCGCCTCGGCCTGCTGTTCCTGCTCGGCGGGCTGCAAGGCGCCATCGGCTGGTTCATGGTTGCGAGCGGCTTTGCGGCCGACAGCACGGCGGTGTCGCCCTACCGGCTGGTGGTGCACCTGACGATGGCCCTGGTGCTGTATTCCGTCATCCTATGGACCGCCCTCAGCCTGTGGCGGGACGGCGCCCCGGTCGCGGCGGAACCTGCGGCGGCCCCCCCTGCCCTGCGCCGGCTGAGCGTCGCGGTGCTGCATCTGGTCGCGCTGACGGTGGTGGCCGGCGGCTTCGTGGCAGGGCTGCACGCTGGGCTGACCTACAACACTTTCCCGCTGATGGATGGCCGCCTGGTGCCGGAGGGATACTGGACGCTGCCCGGCCTGCGTAACCTGACGGAGAACATCCCGGCGGTGCAGTTCGACCACCGCCTGCTGGCAACGGGCACGGCGCTGTTGGCGCTCGGCACGATTGCCTACAGCCTGCGCGCCGGCGTGCGCGGAGTCCTGCGGACCCGGCTGCTGCTGCTCGGCGGCGCAGTGCTGGCGCAGTATGCTCTGGGGGTCTCCACCCTGCTGTGGGTCGTGCCGGTGCCGCTGGCCACGGCGCACCAGGCGATGGCGGTGCTGCTGCTGACGGCGGCGCTTGCGCTGCTGCACGCACAGCCCCGCACGCAGTCCAGCCGCGGTATGCAGCCATCCCCGGTTGATCGTTCGAACCATAACAGGGCACATGGCGTCTTTGACCGCTGACGCCGCCCACCCCAGCTAAGGATACGGCATGACCCCGCTAGCGACGACTGACGCCCTGTTCTTCGGCCGCACTGGCGCCACCTTGGACCCGGCGTCGGCTGGGCGCATCGTCGGCCAGGCGCTGGACGGCATGGATGACGGCGAGCTGTTCCTGGAATACCGCGAAAGCGAGGCGTTGACCCTGGAAGACGGGCGCATCCGCACCGCCGGCTTTGACACTCAGCTCGGCTTCGGCCTGCGCGCCGTGCTCGGCGAGGAAGCGGGATACGCCCATGCCGGGGAAGTGTCGGAGGCGGCGCTGGCCCGTGCCGCCGCGACTGTGTCCGCCGTCCGCGCCGGCCGGTCCGGCACTGCAGCCGAAGCGCCGCGCGCCACCAACGCACGGCTGTACTCGGACGCCAACCCCCTATCCCAAACCGAGTTCGCTGCCCGGACCGCGGTGCTGACCGGCATTGACGCCTATGCCCGCAGCCGCGATCCCCGCGTGAAGCAGGTGATGGCCTCCATGTTCGGCGAATGGCAGGCCGTGCAGGTCGTGCGCGCTGACGGCACGCGCGTCGCCGACCTGCGCCCGCTGGTGCGGCTGAACGTCAACGTCGTGGTGGAGGACGGCGGCCGGCGCGAATCCGGCAGCCATGGCTCCGGCGGGCGTCACGGCTACGACCGCCTGATGACGGAGGAGTATTGGCGCGCCGCCGTGGATGACGCGCTGCGCCAGGCCCTGGTGAACCTGGACAGCCGACCGGCACCGGCCGGCGACATGCCGGTGGTGCTCGGCCCGGGCTGGCCCGGCATCTTGCTGCACGAGGCCATCGGGCATGGGCTGGAAGGGGACTTCAACCGCAAGGGCACCTCGGCCTTCGCCGGGCTGATCGGCAAGCGAATTGCGGCGCCAGGCGTCACGGTAGTGGACGACGGCACCCTCCCCGACCGCCGCGGCAGCCTGACGGTGGACGATGAGGGCACGCCCACTGGCCGCACCGTGATGATCGAGGACGGCATCCTGCAAGCCTACATCCACGACCGCATGAACGCCCGGCTGATGGGCACCCCACCGACCGGGAACGGCCGCCGGCAAAGCTACGCCCATGCGCCGATGCCGCGCATGACCAACACCATCATGCTCGGAGGTCAGTCCGACCCGGCGGATCTGGTGCGCGGCATTCCGCGCGGGCTGTATGCGACCAACTTCGGCGGCGGCTCGGTGGACATCACCTCGGGGAAGTTCGTGTTCTCCGCCAGCGAGGCCTACCTGATCGAGGACGGGCGGATCACCGCGCCGGTGAAAGGGGCGACCCTGATCGGCAATGGCCCTGATGCGCTGCTTCGGATCACAGAGGTCGGCAACGACCCCGGCCTTGACCTGGGTATCGGCACTTGCGGCAAAAATGGCCAGGGCGTACCGGTTGGGGTAGGGCAGCCCACGTTGCGTTTATCGGCCTTGACTGTGGGTGGAACGGCCACCTAGTTTACCATCATGGAACGCACCTTTTTTGACGCAATCCGGCCAATTTTGACCGCTTGTGTCTTGGGAGCCGCGTCGCTGGCCGCATCGGAAGCACCAACCCTGGCGCAGACCACTCTTTCGCCAGCACATGACAAGTTCGGCAGCTTCGATTGCCCGCGCAGCCGCGTTCCAGCGCTTGACCTTCCGTTGATGAAGCAGGCGATCCGGAATAACGCGGAGGTCATCATTGTCGCCCTGGGATCGTCCTCCACCCAGGGTTGGCACAGTTCTGACATCGCGCACAGCTACCCGGCCATCCTGCAAGCTGAGCTGCAGGCTGCGCTGCCTACTTCGCACATCGCAATCGTTAACCGAGGCGTCGGCGGGCAGGATGCCCTGGAGATGGTACCCCGGCTTGGCGCTGATGCGCTCGCGGTTCGGCCCAGCTTGGTGATCTGGCAACTCGGCGCCAATGCGGCCATGCAGCATGGCGACCCCAACATGTTCCGGGACTTGGTGGCACAGGGGGTCGCAACCCTGCAGGCCGGAAAAGTGGACGTGGTGCTGATGGACAACCAGCGCTCGCCGCTCGTGCTGGCCTCCCCGGACCGGGCGGCGTTCGACCAGGCGTTGTCGGATGTGGCGGCGCGAAGCGGTGTCGGGCTGTTCAGCCGCGGGGCGCTGATGGACCAGTGGCAGGCGGAAGGCCATCCCTACAGCCAGTTCGTGTCCGACGATGGCGTCCACCACAATGACCGCGGCTACCGTTGCATGGCCAAGGCGCTGGCCGGGTCTATCCTGGACGGGCTGGGCATGACGCCGGCGCCAATTCGCTCGGCGTCTCGCCGTTAGTCAGGGTGGCGTAACGCAAGTTCCGGGCGTGACTCGGCCGGCATTGGGCGGCAAGCGTTTGCTCGCCCCCGAATGCCCATTTCTATTTGCGTCCAGGTCCCTGACTGCCAACCTCAGTATATCGCGTTAATTCCTAGACTCTCGCTGGAGGCAGACTACCACCGCGAATCGCGGGAGTGCCATGGGTGCTCCGGCCACGTTGACGCTATTTGGCAAGCCGCGTGCGATCTAGTATTTCATCGCCTACGCGCCTTGGTTCTTGAGCATGAACCAGCCTGCCGGCTCCAGACAGCCTCTCACCCGTCCCCTGGCTACGACACCTCGTCCGATGACGCTTCATCAAGGGGTTTCGGCCCCCCTGCTGGGCCTACCTAGCCTGAGCAGGCAGCGCGTGCCGCTGCTGCCGTCCTGCCTGATGGCCCAACGACGTGTTGGCGATGGGTCGCAGCGGGCACGAGAGCAGAGACCGGCTGCGCGCCACCCGATTGAGGGTCGGCCCCGACGACTCAAGAACTCGCAAGATGGCTTGCCGCCCCTGGTTTGCGGTGTCGCCGCGCTTCCTGCAATAACGGAAGGGCTGAAAACAGGCTGCGGTTGGCTTGGCGGCTGCCGGCCCCAAGCTACACCGCCGCTTCGGCGAAGATGCGGGACACGTCGCCGGCCCACTCGCCCCGGTAGCGGTCCAGCCAGTGCTCTGCCTGGGTCGGCCCGCCGTCCAGCAGGGGCAGCAGCGGAGCCAGGTGGCGCCGCTCGTCCCCGCCGTCCCCGTCCAGGCAGGCGCGGGCGCGCAGCCCGTCCGCGGCGATGGC
>CAXTDP010000303.1:0-6828 GCA_964242295.1 uncultured Acetobacteraceae bacterium
ACGACTACGTCGGCGACCTGGCCGAGACGGTGGCGCTGATCTGGCCCGCCGCCCGTACCAACGCCGGGCCGCCGACCATGACCGAGGTCGTCCAGGCGCTGCTCACCACGCCCAAGGCCGACTTGCCGCGCGTGCTGGCGGGCTGGCTCGACGCCTCCGACGCTTCCGTCCGCTACGCCCTGCTGAAGCTGATCACCGGCTCCCTCCGCGTCGGCGCTTCGGCCCGCCTGGCAAAGACCGCTCTAGCTGAACTGGCCGGCGGCCACGTGGAGCCAGACCACATCGAGGAAATCTGGCACGGCCTAGCACCCCCCTACGCCGGTCTGTTCGCCTGGCTGGAGGGCCGCGGCGACAAGCCCGACCCCGCCGGCGCCCCGGTGTTCCGCCCGCCCATGCTGGCCCACCCGCTGGAAGCCCCCGACCTCGCCGCCCTCGACCCCGCCGCCTACCGCGCCGAGTGGAAGTGGGACGGCATCCGCGTCCAACTGGTAGCTACGGCGGACGGCAGCCGCATCTACTCCCGTGGCGCCGACGACATCAGCGGCGCCTTCCCCGAAATCCTTGACGCCATGACGTTCCACGGCGTGCTCGACGGCGAGTTGATGGTGGTCCGGGACAACGGCGCAGTTGCCCCCTTCGCCGACCTGCAGCAGCGCCTAAACCGCAAGACCCCCGGCCCCAAGATGCTGCGCGACTTCCCGGTCTGGGTGCGCCTGTATGACCTGCTGTTCGACGGCATCGTGGACCTGCGCACCCTGCCGTTCGACGAGCGCCGGGCACGGCTGCAAGCCTGGTACGCCCTGCACCAGCCCGCCCGCATGGACCTGTCGCCGATGATCCCGTTCCGCACCGTCGCAGAACTCTCCGCCATACGCGACGGCACCCGCGCCGCCAGCATCGAGGGCCTGATGCTCAAGCGCGGCGACAGCGCCTACGTCCCCGGCCGCCCAAAGGGCCAGTGGTGGAAGTGGAAGCGCGACCCCCTGACCATCGATGCCGTCGTGATGTATGCCCAGCGCGGCCACGGCAAGCGCAGCAGCTACTACTCCGACTACACCTTCGGCCTGTGGCGCGAGGACGGCGAGCTGGTTCCGGTGGGCAAGGCCTATTCCGGCTTCACCGATGCGGAGCTGGTGCAGCTCGACCGCTGGATACGCAACCACACCGTCCACCGTTTCGGCCCGGTTCGGGAGGTGGAGCGCGGGCTGGTGCTGGAGATCGCCTTCGACGCGGCCCAGCTCAGCAACCGGCACAAGAGCGGCGTGGCCCTGCGCTTCCCCCGCGTCGCCCGGCTGCGCCCCGACAAGCCGCCGGAGGAAGCGGACCGGCTGGAAACCCTGATGCGGATGATCGAGGTGCGCGGCGGCGCCGCAGAAGCGTAGGATCGCCCGGAACGGAGACCCCGGAGGAGCCTGCCATGCCTGAAACCATCCGCATCGGCCCGCTGGAGCTGCGTTTCCTGCACGACAAGCACAACACCCATGGCGGCCTCGACATGTTCGAGATGCTGGTGCCGCCAGGGGGTCAGATGCCGGTCGCGCACTACCACCGCGACTGGGACGAAACCGCCTACGGCCTGGACGGGACCGTGACGTTCACCGTGGACGGCAAGCCGCATCCCCTGGGTCCCGGCGACAGCCTGTTCATCCCGCGCGGCGTCGTGCACGGCTTCGACAACCGCGGCGGCGCACCCGCGCGCTGCCTGGCGGTGCTGACGCCTGGCGTGCTAGGGCCCGAGTATTTCCGGGAGTTGGCCGACCTGATCGCCCATGGGCCGCCAGACGAGGCCGTGGTCAAGGAGATCATGCTCCGCCACGGCCTCATACCAGCGGCCCTTCGCACTGACCACTAGGCTGCCAAGCCGTCCTTGCGAGCCGCTTGCGGCGCGGCAAACCAGGGTCGCCAGCGCAGTCCCTGCCGCCCTGGATCACCGCGTCGTTGCGCTTCTCGCGACGACGGGAACGGTCAAGGCGAAGGGTGGTTTGTATCATGCCGGCCAAGTCATCCCAGGCGGCGTAGCCCTTCGGCGCCGATCACCAAGGTCGCCGCGCCACATAGGCCGATCACTCCGGCCAGCGGCAGCACGGCGGTTAGGAGGGGCGCCAGCACCAGGGCCGCAAGCACGCCGGACTGGCTGCTCGCCATCATGGCCCGCATCGCCGCCGGCACGTCGCCACGGGGCTGGGCGGTCTGCTGCAGCACCGCGACCGGGATGTCCTGCATCGGACCTCCCACGGCAGCCAAGCCGGACGCCGCCATCGCCACCGGCAGCAGCCATCCCGCTGGCAGCGCCGCCGCGATGCCCACCCCGAGAATGCCCAAACCTACGCACAGGTTGCCCGAGAAAATCTGCCGCGCCAGGTTCGCCGGCATCGGCCGGCTGCCGACCACCAGGTTGCCGGCCAGGTTGGTGCAGCCATAGGCCGAGATCACCAGACCATACGCGCTCAACGGCAGCCCGGCCTGCGTCGCCAGCGGCAGCAGCAGGAAATAGGCAGAATACCAGGCGCCGTTCCGCACGCCGGAAGTCGCCACGACATAGCCCAGCACGGGATGCCGCCACGTCGCACGGAAGCCGTGCAGGAATCCGGCCAACCCGCCTCCAGGAAGCGTGCGGCCAATCGCCGGGATGTCGTGCCGCCGCCCGATCGCCCACACTGCCGCAGCCGAGGCCAGGAACGTCGCCGCATCCAGCGTCAGCAGATGCTGCAACGGCAGCGCCGCCGACAGCAGCCCAGCCAAGGCCGGCCCGAGCAGCCGCGCGATCCGCTCCGTCCCATCCAGCAGGGCATTTGCGGCCGGCAGCAGGCCGCGGTCCGGCAGCAGCGGCGGCAGCACCGCCTGCAGCGCCGGGCGGAACACTGCCATCCCCGCAGTCAGTATAACCACTGCCAGCATCAGCGCAGACGCTGGCGGCCTGCCGGCGATGGTCCAACCCGCAACGACGATCAACAACGCCGCCGCCCGTGCGAGGTCGGCCCATACCATCGCCCGGCCCGGCGGCAGCGCATCGGCGATCCGGCCGCCGAACGCCAGCGTCAGCAGCCCGGCAAGCGGCCCCAGCGCCACCAGGAACCCCGCCCCGGCGCCAAACGCCTCCGTGGCGATCCAGGCAAACGCAACGTTATACGCCTGGTCCCCCACCGCCGACAGCGCCAGCCCGCCCCACAGCAGCGCCATCGCCCGGTGCCGCAACGGCTGCAGCAGCCGCATGGATCAGGTCTTGCTGACGCCAGCTGCCGGGTAGGTCGCCGAGTAGTCTGCCGGGCTGATGCGCTTGACTTCGAACAGGTCGCTCGTCCGCGCATACCAGCCGGCCCCGTGCATCCGCCCGATCAGGCGCAGGCTCGGCGTGTCTATGTAGCAGCGATCCCGGTCAATCACCGCATCGTCGCGCACATGCATCGCCAGCACCCGCCCGACCACCAGCGTGCGCCCTGCGCCAACCTCGATGGCCATCATCCGCTCGCATTCCAGGGCGACCGGGCTTTCGGCAATGCGCGGCGGCGCCACGCGCGTGCTGGGCAAGGTATGCAGCCCGGCCTCGGCGATCTCGTCCACGCCATGCGGGAAGTCTATGGCGGTGACGTTCATCGCCTTGGCCGAGGCTTCGTCCACCAAGTTGACCACGAACTCGCCGGTGCGCCGTATGTTGTTGCCGGTGTCCTTGGCGTCGCCCGGCTCACGCCCGCCGATGCCGAACACCACCAGCGGCGGGTCGCCGGACATGGCGTTGAAGAAGGAGTACGGCGCGGCGTTCAACTGTCCCGCCGGGTCCTGCGTCACCACCCAGGCAATCGGTCGCGGGGTAACCGTTGCCACGAGCAGCTTGTAGCAGTCCTGGGGCGCAAGTGCGGCAAAGTCGAACAGCATGGGACTACGCTCCGGTTCAGGCCATCAACGGCAGGATGGACAGCGCCAGCAGCCCGGCCATCGCCAGGTTGAAGGCGCGCAACTGCCGGGGCGTGTGCAAGACCCGCGCCGCCCCGGCGCCGATCAGCGACCACAGCACCGACGCCGGCAGGCCGATCAGCCCGAACAGTGCGGCGAGCGTCAGCACTTGCGGCACCATCGGCTCGGCGGTCGCGGTATAGGTGGTGGTCGCGGCAACGGTCAGGACCCATGCCTTCGGGTTCACCCACTGGAACAGCACTGCCCCGGCAAAGCTCATTGGCGGGCGTGACTGGGCGTCGCTGACCACCGCGCTGCGCGCGATGCCATAGGCGATCCAAAGCATCCAGGCCCCGCCGACCCAGCGCAGGACGTTGTGCAGCGTTGGGCTGGCGGCGAGCGGCCCGGCCAGGCCCAGCCCCACCAACGCCACCATCGCACCGAAGCCCAGCGCGATCCCAAACACCTGCGGCAGCGTCCCGCGTACCCCATTTGCCGCCGCCGAGGCCGCGAGCAGAGCATTATTCGGCCCCGGCGTCGCCGAGGCCGCGATGGCGAACAGCACGAATGCCAGAAGGTTCGGCGGCATGGATCAGCGCAACACGAAGCCTCACCGCCGGAAAGGGACGGCGGCGCGGGTCAGCCCCGCGCCGCCGGGTTGGGCCTTACTGCGGAGCGGCAGCAGGAGCCGGAGCAGCCCCGGCCGGCGCAGCGCCGCCGCGGGCACTGGCAAGGCTCTGCGCGTTGAGTTGGTCCACGGTGGAGTTCTGGGCGTCGCCGCCGCCCCGGGACATGCGTCCGGTCCTGGCGCCATGGCGCATCGCGGCAGGCTTCGTTGCGGTGTGGTGGCCCATGGCCGTATGGCGGCGGGCCTGGGACGTCGCTGCATCGGCCCCAGATGCGGCGAAGCCGGCGGATACGATGAGGGCGGATGTTGCAAGCATCAGGGTGCGTAGGGTCATGACTGGCTCTTTTGGCGGGAAGGGCGGGGCTCGGCGGCACCGAACGCCGCCATATTTACTTGTTTGGCCGCGTACGGCAATGAGATGTGCACACATGTCACACTCAGTACTTTTAGTGTCGCCAATACAACACTCGATCCTGCATCCAGGACGGTCCTCAACTCCAAGCTACTCAATGGCGCAACCGTTCACTCAAGCCTCCAGGATGCCCTCGGCAAGTCGTTTGGACGAGGAATTCGCGCCGCCAAAGATGATGAGATGCAACAGGGCGAAGTCAGCCCATGCGCCGGGGCAAATCCCGCCGCCTCCAGGTCCCCGCCGAACCTCGGCAGAACCAGGAGACATCTCACCCTGGCCGCTTCCCAGACAAAGGAGAAGCAGTAACCAACCCATCTCGCACATCCCGCGCCTGGGCAGCCGGGTCGCGCTCGACTGCAGGCCCGACCCCGCCGCCACCGGGCAGCTCCAGCAGCAGGCGGTCGCCGGCGGGAATCACCTGATACCCCTTGGTCCGCAGCGCCGCCCCGCTCCGCAGGCGCACCACCCCGGCCGCACCGTCCCCGCCGCCATCCCGCCCGCGCGGAGGATGCTGCACCCGGTCGAACACCGCGTTGCAGGCAAACTCGGCATCTCCCTTCGCGCCGATCTCCATCACCTGGCCAAAGCCGCCGCGGGTCCGGCCCACACCGGCGCTGTCCGGGCGCAGCTCCTTGCGCCAGAACACCACCGGCGCGACGTTCTCCGTCGCTTCCACCGGCATGGTGCGAACGCCGCTGGGAAACGCAGTCCCGTCGAGCCCGTCCCGCCCCAAACGCGCCCCGGTGCCGCCCGAGTTGAAGGTGATGACCTCGAAATCCCGCAACGGCGACGCCTGCCCGCTGACTCCAGGCCCCCCACGCAACGGCGGGTTCCATAGGCACGACGACCCTTCCGCCGTCACCCGGTCCGGTACGGCGCCATGCAGGCAGCCCATCATCAAGTCCGGCAGCAACTGACCCACCACATGCCGCACCGCCACGGCAGCCGGGCGCGGAGCATTCAGGATGCAGCCCTCCGGAATGACGAACCGGAACGGCTCCAGCGACGCCGTGTTGTTCGGGATGTCAGGCGCCACCACGCACTTGATGCCGAACGCGCTATACGCCCGCGTGTAAGCCGCCGGCACGTTGATCCCCCGCCCGGACAAGCCCGAGGTCCCGGCAAAGTCCACCGAGATACCATCCGGCCCAATTGTCATCGCAGCAGCCAGTCGCACTGGCGCCTCATACCCGTCCGACCAAATCTCCGCGCTGTGCGTGCCCGGCGTCAGGCCGGCGATCTCCGCCAGCGTCGCGCGCCGGCTGCTGTCCAGGATAAACGCCGCCAGGGCGTCCAAATCCCCCAGCCGGAACTCCGTCATCATCTCGACCAGCCGCCGCGCCCCGGCGTCGTTGCAGGCGCACAGGGAATAAACGTCCCCCTCCAGCTCCACCGGCAGCCGGGTGCCCATGCGCAGGAAATCGAAGAACGTCGCGTTCGGCACTCCCGCCTCGAAGCACTTCACGATCGGGATATACAGCCCCTCCTCGAACACGCTGTGCGCGTCCGCCCCCATCCCGCGCCCGCCCACGTCAATCACGTGCGCCGTATTGGCAAACAGCGCCACCAGCCGCCCGCCATGGAACGCCGGCGTCACGACGGTCAAATCATGCAGGTGCCCGGTCCCCAGCCAGGGATCGTTGGTAATCAGGTGGTCGCCAGGCCGCATGGTCTCCGCCGGGAACTTGCGGAGGAAATGGCCCACGCTCTCCATCATGCTGTTCACGTGGCCCGGCGTGCCCGTCACCGCCTGCGCCAGCATGCGCCCCTGCAGGTCGAAGATCCCCGCCGACAGGTCTCCCGCCTCCCGCACCGTCGTGCTGAACGCGGTCCGGATCATCGTCTGCGCCTGCTCCTCCACCACCGCGAGCAAGCGGTTCCACATCACCCCGCGCTG
>CAXTDP010000304.1:0-6787 GCA_964242295.1 uncultured Acetobacteraceae bacterium
CGGGCGGGCGGGTGGGCTGTCACAATTCTGGCATGGGCCTTGCGAATGGCTTCTCTGAATGAACGGCACGGGTGCAGGCTCGTTTGCTGTGCTGGTTCCTAATATTTAGGCGGATTCGATGTGCAATTTACCTGTGCCGCACGCCCAAGGTGCTCAGTGCCGGTCCTGACCGTCCACCATCGCACGACCTACCGCTACCGCCGCCCCGTCGGGTTCGGCGAGCATCGCATGATGGTCCGCCCGCGCGACAGCCACGACCAGCAGCAACTGGGCGCCAGCCTGGAGATCACGCCCGCCCCGGCCGCGGTGTGCTGGTCGCAGGACGTGTTCGGCAACAACGTCGCCGTCGCCCGCTTCGCCGGGCGCGCAAAGGAACTGACGTTCCTCAGCACGCTACAGGTGAGTCATCAATCACAGGATGCCGAGGGGATCGAGGCGGCGCTGGAAGACCGTGCCCGCACCTACCCCTTCAACTATGATTTCGGCGACTTGCCGGACCTGATGCGTTTGGTCGAACGGCAGCATCACGACCCCGCCCGCGCCCTGGACGACTGGGTACGGTCCCACCTGCACGAGGACGGGGCAGCCGGCACGCTCGGCATCCTCACGGCAATGACCCGGCGCATCCGGCGCCAGTTCACCTATCGCGCCCGGCACGAACCTGGCATCCAGCCGCCTGCCACCACCCTCCGGCTGGGCACCGGCACCTGCCGGGACTTCGCCGTGCTGATGATGGAGGCTGCGCGCTGCCTGGGCCTGGCCGCGCGGTTCGTCAGCGGCTACATCTACGTGCCGAGCCGCGACCGGCCCGGCGCGGAGCATCGCGGCGGCGGCAATACCCATGCCTGGCTGCAAGTCTATCTGCCGGGCGCCGGCTGGGTGGAATTCGACCCGACCAATGCCATCATCGGCACCAGGGACCTGATCCGTGTCGCCACCGTGCGCGATCCGCGGCAGGCCGTGCCGCTGTCTGGAAGCTGGATGGGCGCCGCCGGGGACTGCTTGGGGATGGAAGTGGCGGTCCGCGTCACCTCCGATGACACCCAGCAAGCCCGGCCGGCCATGCTTGCGTGACCCGTATTGACCCCTACGCCGCCCCGGCCCAGAAGGTCTCCATGATCCGCATCCAACAAGGCTTCACCATCGCTTACGACTGCCCGCAGCCGGTGCCGATGGTGCTGATGCTGAGCATCCATCCTTCACGCGAGAAGGACCTGCTGACCCCGCACGTCATCAAGTTCGACCCCGGCATCGAGGCGCGGCGCTACGTGGACGGGTTCGGCAACGTGTGCCACCGCATCGTGGCGCCGCAGGGTCCGCTGACCATCTCGGCCCTGTTCGAAATCAGCGACAGCGGACTGGCCGACCCCGTGGTGCCGGAGGCCAAGCAGATCCCGGTGGACGAGCTGCCCTCCGCGGTCCTGGTCTATTTGCTGGGCAGCCGTTACGCCGACACCGACCTGCTGCGCGACATCGCCTGGTCCTTGTTCGGCGGCGTGGAGCCGGGGTGGGGGCGGGTGCAGGCGATCTGCGATTTCACCTATGACCGGATCACCTTCGGCTACGAGTATGCCCGGCCGGACAAGACTGCGCGCAACGCCTATGATGAGCGCCAGGGCGTTTGCCGCGATTTCGCGCATCTGGCGCTGACGCTCTGCCGCTGCATGAACATCCCGGCCCGCTACTGCACGGGCTACATGGGCGACATCGGCATCCCGCCGGTGGACGCGCCGATGGATTTCTCCGGCTGGTTCGAGGCGTTCCTGGACGGGCCGGAGGGGCCGCGCTGGTATACCTTCGACGCCCGGCACAACCGTCAGCGCATCGGCCGCGTGCTGATGGCGACGGGGCGGGACGCGACGGACGTGGCGCTGGTCACGAGCTTCGGCCCGAACTGGCTGGCGAAGTTCGACGTGATCGCGGTGGAGATGGATGAAGGACGGGGGCTGACCCTTCCTGTCTCCGATCAGGGCGTGACGGGCGAGGGGCTGGGCGCCAAGGCAGAGGTGGGACCGGCAGGGCCGTAATCCAGCGAACGGCCAGTCACCGAACCGGAAGCTACGGCTGACCCGCGGCACCCTTGCACAAGGTGCCTACGGCTTGGGCAACGGCCTGGCAACCAGGGGCTGGACGGTGGCTGTGAACCGGCTGGTGGGCAGTTGATCCACCAGGCGGGTCACGGACCGCATCACCTTCATCTGGTAAACGTGGTTGTGGATCGGCGTGTGCGAGTTGTAGTTGCCGATGGCCCGCATCAGGTCGCCACCGGTTTCCTGCAAGTAGCCGTGCAGAACCATTCCGGCAGCCGAGATGTTGTAGCATGGGCTGGTCAGCAGTTGGTGCCGCACCTCGGGTATTGTCTGCTGGGAATACCTGGCGAGGGTCGGCAGCCAGGTCGTGTTGATCTGCATCACCACATGTCCTCCGACCCGTCGGTGTTGCGGTGGATGACGCCGATCCCGCCGCCCTCGACCGCCTGGATGGACGGCAGCACACGTGGCGGGAGGTCGTAAAGCTGCGAGACGAACGCCAGGCAGGCCAGGAAGGGAATGGCCATCAGGCGAAGCCGTCGGATGAAACAACCATGAATGGTTTCCAGTATTAACTACTGAACAAGCCACTAACATGGGTTTACGCGGCTGGATCGTGCGGAACTGAAAGGATTTGCCATGATGCCGCCGATATGGCGCCCCAACCATTCCGTGCGTGGCCGCGAGCTGGTGGCGCCTTGGGGCCGGCATGGCGGCATTTGCGGCTCTGCATTGGGGCGCAGCATCGCGCCCCGCGGTGGCGGGAGGGCACAGGGCACCTGGCGGCTGCTGTGATGCCGGTCAGACCAAGATTGACCGGCGGGCAAGTGGGACGCCCTGCTTCTGGTTACCCGGAGCCTGCATTCGCCATGATGCCTGGCTTGGAACGGCAGGGCCTGTGTAGGATGGTTCCAGCAGAATGACTCTACGCTCCGAGCAGCGCCCCTGACCGCCCTGCCTCGGTCCCTGCAATCTTGGCGACGCTGCGCCCGGCTGCGACGAAGCGGACGGATTCATGGGCAAACAGCAGCCCGGAATACTGCGGGCGCAACTCGGAAACGCCGCCCGTCGCCGGGTCCACTATCTCCGCCACCAGGTCGCCGGCGCCCACCCGGGCACCGGGGGTCCGGTGCATGACCAGGATGCCTGGCACCGGCGCCACCAGCAGCTCCACATCGGCGAGGTTCGTGGGCCGGCATCGCGCCAGAGGCAGGCGGGGAACCGGGGCATCAATCGCCCCTGCCAGGATCATAGCGTTGACCAGCGCCTCCGCGTCGACCGCCGCCAGGCCATGGCTCACGTCCGCATCCCCGCGCAGCTCCACCGTGACGGCGCAGCAGGCGAGCGGGATGGGATGACCGGGGAAGGCGCGCTGCAACTGCAGCCAGGGCTGGCTGCACGCCTCGTCGAACGGATGGCCGCCTGACTCCTCCGCCAGCAGCAGCGCCTGTGCGCCCAGCAGGGCTGCTACCGGCCGGCAGCGATCCACCAGCGGGGTCAGGGCATACAGGTGGACGACGCCGGCGTTCTCGCAGTGCAGGTCCAGCACCAGGTCGGCATCCAGCGCCAGGCCGAGCAGGGTCCGCTTCAGGTGCTCCGCAGGGGTGTGGGCGATGTCCGCGGCGTTGGCCTGCAGCAGCGCGGTGCGGATTGCCGACACGTTGGCCGCCGCGTCCGCACCCAACAGGTCCGCGACGCCGGACGCCACCCCCGGCGCCAAGTCAGGATAGGCCCGGTTGAAGTTCACCCCGTCCGCCAGGCTGAACCGCCCGGCTAACCCGCCCATCACCCGCTGCTGCAAGCCGATGGGGTTGGCCATCGGCACGACGATGATCTCGCCCTGGATGTGCCCGGCCTCGGCATGGGCCTGCAGCAAGCCCAGCAGATGCTGCGCCGCCAGCAGCCCCGGCACCTCGTCGGCATGCAGCCCGGCCTGCACGTAAATCTTCGGATGCGCTTCGGGGACGCCGAAGCGCCACACCGGCAACGTGTGCATCGTCCCCGGCGCCAGGCCGGGAATCGCGACGGACTCCATCATCCGGCGGCGCGCAGGTCCAGCGTGCGCGGATGCTCCGGCGAGATGCTGACCGGCGGCTCCGCCATCGGCCCCGGCGTATGGCCGATCGGCTCGAACCGCGCGCGGCGCCGGGCCTCGGCCTCGTTGGCGTTGACGGGGAAGGTGTCGTAGGCCCGGCCGCCGGGGTGTGCCACGTGGTGGGTCATGCCGCCCAGCGAGCGCCCGGTCCAGCGGTCGTAAACGTCGAACACCAGCGGCACCTGCGCCCGGATGGTGGGATGCAGCGCCCCCGCCGGGTCCCATGCCTTGAAGCGCACGCCGGCCACGAATTCGCCCTCCACGCCGGTCGGCGCCAGCGGCACCGCGGTGCCGTTGCAGGCCAGCACGAAACGCTCGGCCTCCCAGCCCGTCACCCGGGTCTGCACCCGTTCGACCGAGCTGTCCACGAAGCGCACGGTGCCGCCGACACCTGCCGTTTCCCCCAGGGCGTGCCAGGGTTCCAGGGCATGCCGCAGCTCCACCGTGGCGCCATGCACTGCAATTTCACCCATGACAGGGAAGCGGAACTCGTAATGCGGGCGGAACCACTCGTGATCCAGCTTGGTGCCGTAGGAGGACAGCTCCTCCACGGCGTCCTGCAGGTCCTGCCAGACGAAGTGCGGCAGCAGGAAGTCGTCGTGCACGCGGGTGCCCCAGCGCACCAGGCGCCGCTCGTATGGCGTATGCCAGAACGCGGCCACGGCGGCCCGCATCAGCAACATCTGCGCTGCCGACATCCGGGCGTGCGGCGGCATCTCGAAGGCGCGGAACTCCACCAGGCCCAGGCGCCCGCTCGGGCTATCGGGCGAGTAAAGCTTGTCTATGCAGAACTCGGTCCGGTGGGTGTTGCCGGTCATGTCGGTCAGGATGTTGCGCAGCATGCGGTCCACCTGCCACGGCGGCGGCTCGTGACCTGGCCGCATGCCGCGGAAGGCGATCTCCAGCTCGCGGACCGCGTCCTGGCGGGCCTCGTCTATACGGGGATGCTGGCTCATCGGGCCGATGAACAGGCCGCTGAACAGGTAGGACGCGCTGGGGTGGTTGTGCCAGAAGCCCAGCAGCGACTTCAGCAGGTCCGGGCGGCGCAGGAAGGGGCTGTCCTCCGGCGTCATGGCGCCCATCACGACATGGTTGCCGCCGCCGGTGCCGACGTGGCGCCCGTCCAGCATGAATTTCTCGGCGGTCAGGCCGACGTGCCTGGCCTGCTCGTAAAGCAGCTCGGTGCGGCGCACCAAGTCGTCCCAGCTTTGCGCCGGGTGGATGTTGACCTCGATCACGCCGGGGTCGGGGGTGATGGAGAAGCCCTGGACCCGGCGGTCATACGGCGCCTTGTAGCCTTCCAGCACGACGGGGCGGCCCTGCTCCTTTGCGGTCAGCTCGATGGCGGCGACCAGGGACAGCCAATCCTCGGCGGAGGTCAGCGGCGGCAGGTAGATGTAAAGCTGCCCATCGCGCGCCTGCACCGTCATCGCCGTGCGTATGCCGCGGCCCGGCCGTCCGTTGCCGGTCTTGGCCAGCAGCGCCGCCCGGTCCGGCAGTGGCCCCTGGTCCTCGAAGGGGTCCGGCTCCGGCTCGTCCTCGATCTCGGTCGGGTCCACCCAGGGCAGGCTGTTCAGCGGCAGGCGCAGCCCGGCGGAGGAGTCGCCGGGCACCAGGAACAGCTTGCCTTCCCGCATCTCCCACTTCTCGGTCTGCCACTGCCGCGCGCCTCGGCGCCCGCCCCGGCGCAGCGGCAGCACGCTGGCGACGGGCTGGTCCAGCCCTTGGGAGAACACGCGGATGAGGCGGGCGCGCTCCAGCGGGTCGCGGGACTGCGCGGCCTCGGCGACCACGTTGGCCGGCATCCGGGCTTCGCGCATCAGGAAGTAGGGCTGGTCCTCGTAGGCGTGCAGCACGGCGGCGGGGTCCACATGCAGCCGCCCGGCCAGGGCCAGCGCGAAGGCGTGCGCGGCGGCCGCATCGGCGTCGCCCTTGTTTCCATCCGGGTCCGCATCCGGGTCGGCCATCAGCGCCGGGTCGGACCATACGGGTTCGCCGTCCGGGCGCCAGGTGGCGTTCAGCGCCCAGCGCGGGGTTTGCTCGCCGGGGTAGTGCTTGCCGGCGCCATACTGCACGACAGCGCCGGGCGCCCAGTGCGGGATCAGGCGCTCCATCAGCTTGCCGGCTTCCCGCCGCTTGGTTGGGCCGAGGGCGTCCACGGTCCACTCCGCGCCCTCCGCATCGCTGACGCTGACGAAGGTCGGCTCCCCGCCCATGGTCAGGCGCAGGTCGCTGGCGTTCAGCGCCTGGTCCACCTCGGCGCCGGCAGCCAGGATGGCCGCCCACTGCGCGTCCGTGTACGGCTTGGTGACGCGGGGCACCTCGTTCACGCGGGTGACCTGCATCTCGACGGCGAACTCGGTTTCCGACGGCTCCAGCATGCCGCTGATCGGCGAGGCGCTGGTGGGGTCGGGGCTGGCGGCCAGCGGGATGTGGCCCTCGCCGGCCATCAGGCCGGAGGTGGCGTCGAGGCCGATCCAGCCGGCGCCGGGCAGGTAGGCCTCGGCCCAGGCGTGCAGGTCGGTGAAGTCGCTGGTGGGGCCTTCCGGGCCGGTCAACGGCTTCACGTCCGGCGCCAACTGGATCAGGTAGCCCGACACGAAGCGGGCGGCGTATCCCAGGTTCCGCAGGGCGTGCACCAGCAGCCAGGCGCTGTCGCGGC
>CAXTDP010000305.1:0-6781 GCA_964242295.1 uncultured Acetobacteraceae bacterium
CGTGTCGGTCGGCAGTTCGCCCACCGCGCTGCACGCCCGGCACCTGCAGGGCGTCACCGAGGTCCGGGCCGGCGTTTACATGCTTGGCGACCTGTTCCAGGCCAGCATCGGCACCCATGCGATGGAGGACATCGCCCTCACGGTGCTGGCCGCCGTGATCGGCCTGCGCCCGGCGGAGCACCGGCTGCTGGTGGACGCCGGCGGCCTCGCGCTGTCAAAGGACCGCAGCACCCAGCCGACGACCGACTTGGGCTTCGGCCTGGTGCTGGACGCGCTGGGCCACCCGGCCTATGGCCGCTCCGTGGTGGCGCAGGCGTATCAGGAGCATGGTGTCGTGGTGCTTGACCCGGCGCTGCCCTTCCCCGACCTGCATGTGGGCGGCCTCGTCCGCATCGCGCCCAATCACGTCTGCATGACAGCCGCCGCCCACGACCGCTACTGGGTCGTGGACGGGTCGGACACAATCATGGCGGAGTGGCCGCGGGCGAACGGATGGTAGGCTGCTGTCCGCTCCACCCAATCCGTAGCCTCGGTGTGCCCGTCAACATATGCCCGTCAAAGCGTTCGCCCGCCGTCGCTACCTGCATCCTGCATTGGGCACTGACCCGGCCAATCTGTTACGCATCAGGGTAACGGCAGCGCGCGCCAGCGTCGTGTTCCGCCCCGCACGCGGCAGGTCCCCGGCAGCAGACGTGAACAGGCCATCAGCGTTGCCGGTTCCGAGCACCTCCACCATGCCCCAGTCCGCAAACACGCGCTCCGACGCTTCCGAGAACTCATGCAGCACCACCCGGCGGTGGCGCAGGTCGCGGCAGATGCGCTCGAACGTTGCCTCCAGCTTGCCGGCCTCGCCTTCCAGCGCCTGGACGAACAGGCCGTCCACGAGCAGCAGCGCCCCGGTCAGCCCGTCGCGCTCGTTCCGGCGCTGCCCTGCAGCGACGATTGAGGCCACCTGGCACCTGACGTCCGTTTCCGTCCCGGTAATCAGGCTTTCGCTTTGATACAGCAAGCGGTGGAACGGCATCATGCCGCCACCGCATCGGCTGCGAACATCGCAACCAGCTTGTCGTGCGGCACCGGACGGCTGAATAGGTAGCCCTGCGCCTGGTTGCATCCCTCGGACGTAACGAAGCGCATCTGCGCCGCCGTTTCCACGCCCTCCGCCGTGGTCGCCATCCCCAGGCTGGTGCCCATCGTCACGACGGCGCGCAGGATGGCGGCGCAGCCGGCGTCACCCGGGATTTGCCTGATGAAGGACTGGTCAATCTTGATCTTGTCGAACGGATACTGCCGCAGGTAGCTGAGCGACGAGTAGCCCGTTCTAAAATCGTCCAGCGCGATGCGTATGCCCAGTGCGTGCAGGCGGTTCAGCGTGTCCAGCGTCGCCGCCCCGTCCTGCAGCAGCACGCTCTCGGTCACTTCCAGTTCCAGCCGCGACCCCGGCAGGCCGGTGTCCCTGAGCACGCCGGCAACCATCTCAGCCAGGTTCGGGTCGCGCACCTGCACCGGCGACAAGTTGACGGCAACCCGCAATTCCGCCGGCCAGTCCAGGGCGTCGCGGCAGGCAGTGTGCAGGACCCACTCGCCAAGGCCGACGATCAGGCCGGTCTCCTCCGCAATGGGGATGAACTCGCTCGGCGGGATCATGCCGCCCGCCGGGTCGCGCCAGCGCAGCAACGCCTCCGCTCCGTCGTAGGTGCCGGTGCGGACGTTCACCTGCGGCTGATAATAAACCTCGAACTCGCCGCACTGCACGGCCCGGCGCAGGCCCGCCTCCATGGTGCGGCGGGCCTGCACCCGGGCGTCCATCTCCGGCTCGAACAGGCGGTAGGTGCCCTTGCCGTCATCCTTGGCACGCAGCAGCGCGATGTCGGCGTGGCGGCCCAGTGTGCCCGGGTCGGCCCCGTCATTGGGATGCAGGGCCACGCCGACGCTTGCTCCGATGTCGAGCACGCGGCCGTTGATGAGGTAGGGCCGGGACAGCAGGTCCACGATCAGGTCTGCCAGATGGCGGACGCGTTCCGCCGATCCCACGCCCTCCGCCATCAGCACGAACTCGTCGCCGCCCAGGCGTGCAACGAAATCGCCCTCCCGCAGGATCGTCCGCAGCCGGCCCGCCACCCGCTGCAGCAGATCGTCACCCGTATCATGGCCGAACAGGTCGTTGAACACCTTGAATCGGTCGAGGCCGAGCGCAATCAGCGCAAAGCCGCCATCTCCCGCCCGGTGCGACGCGCAGCGGGCTGCCAGGACGGCGTTGTAGCCTGCGCGGTTGGGCAGATCCGTCAGCGTGTCCATGAAGGCCAGGCGGCGCACCTCCTGCTCCGACCGCAAACGTTCGCGCTGGTCGCGCACCGCGACGACCAAATGCGGGCGCCGGTCCAGCGTCACCGTCTGCGCAATCACCCGAACCGGGACGGCCTCGTCCGCCCATAGCAGTTCCGCCTCCACTTCGCAGTCGCGCGGCACAGTCTCCGGTGTGAAGCCCGGCAGCACCGCATGGAGGCCGCAGCCGAAATAAGACTCCCATGGGTTGGGCAGCAGCCGGGCCAGGCTGCCGTTCACGCCGATGATCTTGTCCCCGTCCAGGATCAGCAAGCCTTCCAGCGCGATGTCGGCCAGGTCGCAAATGCGCTGCCGCTCCGCACGGCCGCTCCGCTCGGCGCCTAGGTGCAGACGCTGCGACAAAAGCACCAGGCCCAGGATCACCAGCGCCGCCTGCGACACGAGAACAAACAACACGGTGGTGGATAGTGCCCAGGTCGGCAGCGCCACGCCGGGTTCATAGGCCGCCGTCAGCGCCGCCATGCCGGTGAAGTGCGTGCCCAGCACGGCCGCCGCTATCAGCGCCGCGGGAACCCAGACCGCGGCGTGGCCCCGGCAACGATGGACGGCGATGCCTGCCAAGGCGCCCAGGGCCGCCCCGATCAGGACCGATGCCGCAACTCCGCCAAGGTCCCATCGCAAGCTGCCCGTGACCCGGTAGCCTGCCATGCCCGTGTAGTGCATCATTGCCACGGCCAGCCCGATCACCATGCCGCCGGCGGCCCGCAACGCCAAGCCACGCGCCTCAACCAACAGGAAATCGCCAACGGCCACGAGCGCCAGAGTCACCAGGTATGACATCACGGTCGGGCCGGCCAGGACCGCCCAAGGCATCCCGGGACTGAAAGCCAGCATCGCGACGAAGTGGGTGGCCCAGATCGCCGTGCTGGTGGCCGCGACCGCCGTAGCGATCCAGGCCAGGCGCCCGCGTCCGGCCGGCGTCTCTGCGGCATGGCGGCACAGCACGGCGTTCGTGTAGGCACCGAGCAGGCAGATGGCGAACGCTACCGCCACCATCGCCGTGTCATGCTGGGTTGTGAGACAGGTGTAAACGGAGCGCATCTGCAAATCCGGAAGTTCACTGGACGCTATTATAGCTGGCTTACTAAATAATAACTGAAACGATGGATGCGCTTCAACAAAATGGTTGCGTCATGCTCGCATCGCTGCTGCCATGCCGTCCAAACTGATCCGTGCCGCCGCACCGCCGAACCGGCCTGACCAGCTCACGTCCTTGCTGTCGGACGGCAGATCGCCGGTGCCGGCCCACACCTTGACATGCCGCGGCACCAGCCGGCTTCGGCGGTCTCGCCCGCCGCTATCGCAGCACGGACTTCACCGGCTTGAGCATCGGCGGCAGGTCCGTTTCGCCCAGCCCTTCCAGCACCTCGATCTCGATCAAGCGCACCATCGCGTTCAGCGGCAAGGTGTTCGGCTGCAGTGCGAACGGCTCCTCCAACTCGTCCCCCAGCGCATCGAAGCCGAAGAACGCATAGGCGACGATCGCCGACACCACCGGCGCCATGACGCCCGCCAAGGCAAACGGCAGCAGCAGGCAGAACAGGCCAGGCCGTGCGGTGCGGCAGCAGCAGCAAGTACGCGAACGGCGTCGGCGTCGCCCGGATGCGCTCGCACGCGGCCTGCACGCCGCAAAGGGCGGCGATGTGCCCCTCCAGCGTGACAAGGCGAATTGCGTCCACCTGATCCCGCCGCAGGCAATCCCCAAATTCCGCCGTGGCCATGCGCAGGATCGCGTCGGGCACATTGGTCCGGCTGCTCAGGCGCAGCCAAGCGCGCTCGGACGGGGGCGGACGATCATGGCCGGCGCCGCAGAACCGGGGCGGCTATGGTCAACAGGACGGGTGAGGGGAGGGCCGCCGCCGCAACAGCAGCCCCCGCCGCTGAGCCGCTACCGCCAGGAGAGCAGTAACCCGGCAATCCCCTGGCAAGCTGCTCGGTTGTCGCCCCTAAGCCGTCCGGTCCACCCCAACCCCCAAAGCCGCCTGAGCCGCCGCCAACCGGGCCACCGGCACCCGGTAAGGGCTGCAAGACACGTAATCCAGCCCAACTTCCTCGCAGAACGCGATGCTGGCCGGGTCTCCCCCGTGCTCCCCGCAAATCCCCATCTTCAGCTTGTTCTTGGTATGCCGACCCTTCTCGGCCGCCATGCGCACCATCGCCCCGACGCCCTCCACGTCTATGGACACGAAGGGGTCCTTCGGCAGTATCCCCGCGTCCACATACGCTGGCAGGAACCGCCCGGCGTCGTCGCGCGACAGCCCGAACACCGTCTGCGTCAGGTCGTTGGTGCCAAACGAGAAGAAGTCCGCAATCTCCGCGATCTTGTCCGCCACCAGCACCGCACGCGGCAGCTCGATCATCGTGCCCACCAGATACTCGATGCTCTGCCCCTGCTCCCGGAACACGTCTGCCGCCACCTTGTCCACTTGCGCCCGGGTGATCTCCAACTCGCGCCGGGTGCCGATCAGCGGGATCATCACCTCCGGCACCGGCGCCTCCCCAGTCTCCCGCGCCGCCGCAATCGCACCTTCGAAAATGGCCCGGGCCTGCATCTCGTAGATCTCGGGGAACGTGATTCCCAGGCGGCATCCGCGATGCCCCAGCATCGGGTTCGCCTCCGACAGCTCCGCCGCCCGCCGCCGCACATACTCCAGGTCCTGCCCCGACGCCGCCGCCACGTCCGCCAGCTCGTTCTCCGCATGCGGCAGGAACTCATGCAGCGGCGGGTCCAGCAGCCGGATCGTCACCGGCAGCCCGTGCATGATCCGGAACAGGTCGGTGAAGTCCCCGCGCTGGAACGGCAGCAGCTTGTCCAACGCTGCCCGGCGCCCGGTCAGATCGTCCGCCATGATCATCTGCCGCACCGCGCCGATCCGCTCCGGCGCAAAGAACATATGCTCCGTCCGGCACAGGCCGATCCCCTCCGCCCCGAACTTGCGCGCGGTCTCGGCATCCAGCGGCGTCTCGGCATTCGTGCGAACGCCCAGGCGGCGCACCTCGTCGGCCCAGCCCATCAGCGTGGCGAAGTCGCCGGACATGCTCGGCTCGATCATTGCCACCGACCCGGAGAACACCTCGCCCGTCGCCCCGTCCAGGGTAATCGTCTCACCGGCGCGTATGGTCTTCCCCCCGGCCGACAAGGTCTGCGCCCCATAGTCCACGCTGATCCCGCCTGCCCCCGCCACGCAGGGCCGCCCCATGCCGCGCGCCACCACGGCCGCATGGCTCGTCATGCCGCCGCGGGTCGTCAGCACCCCACGCGCGGCGTGCATCCCGTGGATATCCTCCGGACTCGTCTCGATGCGGACCAGCACCACCGACTCGCCCTTGGCAGCGCGCATCTCCGCCTCGTCCGAGTTGAACACCGCAACCCCCGACGCCGCCCCAGGGCTGGCCGGCAGCCCCTTGCCGAACAGGGTCCGCGCCGCCTTGGGGTCCAGCGTCGGATGCAGCAACTGATCGAGCGAAGCCGGGTTGACCCGCTTCACCGCCTCCCGCCGGTCAATCAGCCCGGCCTCGGCCATCTCCACCGCAATCCGCAGCGACGCCGCAGCTGTACGCTTCCCGCTGCGGGTTTGCAGCATATACAGCTTGTTCTGCTGCACCGTGAACTCGATGTCCTGCATGTCGAGGTAGTGCTGCTCCAGCGTCTGCCGCACCTTCACCAGGTCGCCATAGGCGCTGGGCAGCGCCTCCTCCATGCTGACCTCGCCAGGGTGCGCGCGCAGCTTGGACAGCGGCTGCGGCGTCCTGATCCCCGCCACCACGTCCTCGCCCTGCGCGTTCACCAGGAACTCGCCATAGAACACGTTCTCGCCCGTGCTGGGATCACGGGTGAAGCACACCCCGGTGGCGCAATCCTGCCCCATGTTGCCGAACACCATCGCCTGCACGTTGACTGCCGTGCCCCAAGTCGCGGGGATATCATGCAGCCGCCGATACGTATTTGCCCGCGGGTTCATCCAAGACCCGAACACTGCGCCGACTGCCCCCCAAAGCTGCTCCCAGGGGTCCATCGGGAACGGCGCCCCGCGCTCCTTCGCCACCATCTCCTTATATTCGGCAACCACGGCCTGCCAGTGCTCCGGCGACAGCGCGGTATCCTCGATCACCCCGGCATCCAGCTTGGCGTTCTCGATGATCTCCTCGAACCGATGGTGGTCAACGCCCAACACGACCGAGCCATACATCTGGATGAACCGCCGATAGCTGTCCCAGGCAAACCGGGAATCACCGCTGGCCGCCTCCAGCCCCCGCACCGTCTCGTCGTTCAAGCCAAGGTTCAGCACCGTATCCATCATCCCCGGCATGGACACCCGCGCCCCGGACCGCACGCTGACCAGCAGCGGCGAGGCCGCATCGCCGAACTTCAGCCCGACCGCCTTCTCCACCAGCGCCAGCGCAGCGCGCACCTGGGCATCCAGGTCGTCCGGAT
>CAXTDP010000306.1:0-6762 GCA_964242295.1 uncultured Acetobacteraceae bacterium
CAAGGCGCTGAGCCAGACCGGCGGGCACTGCGACAGCCGCCCGCGCGCGGACGACCGGGGCTGGTTCCAGCACCGCGTCGGCGCCATGGGCCGCCTTTGCGACGGGGTAGAGGCGGTGCGCCTGGCCGCCCGGGAGGAGCTGCGGGCCGGGGCGGATTTCGTGAAGGTAATGGCCAATGGCGGCATCGCCTCGCCCACCGATCCCATCCACATGCTGCAGTTCTCCCGCGACGAGCTGCTTGCGGCGGTGGAGGAAGCGGGGAACAACGGCACCTACGTGTCCGCGCACCTATACACGGACGTGGCGATCCGCCGGGCGGTGGAGTGCGGCGTCCACTCGCTGGAGCACTGCAACCTGATCACGCGGGACACCGCCGCCCTGGCCGCCAAGGCAGGCTGCGTCGCGGTCCCGACGCTGATCACCTATGAACGCCTGGCGGTCGAGGGCGCGTCGCTCGGCCTGCCTGCGGACAGCGTGGCGAAGATCGAGACAGTCCGCCAGGCCGGGCTGGATTCGCTGGCGCTGATGCAGGCGGCAGGGCTGCCGATGGCCTACGGGTCGGACCTGCTGGGGCCGATGCACCAGCACCAGTCCGGCGAGTTCCGCCTGCGCGCGCGGCTGCTGCCGGCGATGGACGTGCTGCGGAGTGCAACCACGGTGGCGGCGAAGCTGTGCGGGCTGGAAGGCCGGGCCGGGGTGATCGAACCCGGCGCCGATGCGGACCTGCTGGCAGTGGACGGCAACCCGCTGGAGGATTGGGGGCTGCTGGAAGGCCAGGGTGCGCGGCTGCCGATCATCATGCAGGGCGGGCGGTTCGTGAAGCGGGCGCTGCACTGAGGCTGTCTGCTCTCATCCCCTTCCAGGCTTGGTCCGTTTCACGGCCCAAGCCTGGAAGGAAGCTCTGATGTGGGTCAGGACAGTTCCCAAGACCCCCTCACCCCAGTCCTCTCCCGGAGGGAAAGGGGGCAGTGAACGTCACCCCACAGTCTGTGAAGCCAAGTCCATCGGCGCCCGCGTCAGCACCTCCGGCACGTCGCCGACCACCACCGTATCATCGTTGCGGAAGCCGCCCAGCCCAAAGACGTACAGGCCCGGCTCAGCCGAATAAACCTCGTTGGCCAGCAGCGCCCGGGTGTTGAAGGCCATGTCCTCCGGGAACTCGTGCCCCAGCAGGCCCATGCCATGCCCGGTACGATGCAGGACATGCTCGCCGTATCCCGCACGCTCAATGACGGCCTGCGCCGCGGCGTCAATGCCGCACACCGGGGCGCCCGTCACCGCCGCCTCCGCCGCCGCGGCGCTGGCGTCCACGGCAGCCTGGAACAGGCTGGCCTGCTGCGGCGTCGGCTTGCCGCAGAACCAGGTGCGCTCGTTCTCGACCACCAGGCCGTTGACGCGGGGGATGACGATGTTGACCAGGCCGTGCCCGCGCTCGATCACCGCGCCGGCCTGCCGCCCGTCGCCATGCGGAGCGGCAGAAGCCGGACCGGACAGGGTCCAGCAGCGCATGATCTCCAGGTGCTCGCCGGGGAAGCGCCGGCCGCCCTCCTCCGCCATCAGGGTCGCCATCGCCATGTCCATTTCCTGCACCATGCGGCCGGGGCGGATGGCCTCGCGGTAACGGTCCTGCACCCAGTCGGACAGGGCGGCGACCTGGCGCATCAGCGCGACCTCGTCCGCGTGCTTCACCCAGCGCAGCGAGCGCATCCCGTCCACCGCGCCCTCCAGCCGGACGCGCGGCAGCAGGCCAGCGGCACGGGACAGCAGGGCGCTGCCTTCGGTCCCGACCCGCGCCGCCCCCAACCCGGCCCGGCGCAACAGCCCCGCCACCAGGTCCGGCCACTGCGACGCCACGGGCAGCCGGTTCGCAGTGCGGGGGTGCTCGGCATAGAAATGCGCGTCCAAAACCCACAGCCGCCCATCCTCCGTGGCGTAGCGCCAATGGTTGGTGGACAGCTCGTTCAGCACCGCGAAAGGCGCGCCGTCCCGCGGCACCAGGCACAGGATCGGCCGCTCCCATGGCAGCACGTCGGTAGAGAAGTTGGTGGCGAACTGGAAGAAGTCCGCACCGGTGAAGGCCAGCGCGTCCAGCCCGTCGCGGTCCATCAACTCCCGCATCAGCCGCAGGCGATGGTCGCGGACCGCCGCGCCAAGGAATGCCATGCGTGCGCCCCTATGCCCGGGAAATCAGCATGAGCGCCGGCAAGGCCAGGTGCGCCAGCAACGCCACGTGCGGCAGGTCCGCCTCGGTGTAGTGCCCGGCCTCGTGCAGCAGGTTCAGCGTCCCCAGCGTCTCGCCGCGCCAGCGTACCGGCATGTTGAGGCAGCTTTCGCAGCCCAGCGACAGGATCAGCTCCCAATCATAGAACGCCCAGCGGATCGCCTCGGCATCCCCGCCGATCCAGGGCTGGCCGCCGTGGACCACCTGCTGCATCCACCCGCTATCCGTCACCGGCTTGCGCCCGCCGACCGGATACTCCGTGGGACGGTTGCTGTAGAACCGTTCGGACTGCCGCGCCGCGGGGTGATGCACCAGGATGGTGAACAGCTTGTGGCCCGGCCGCTCCGCCAGCGCCGCATCCAACGCGCGGAAGGTTGCGCCGGGCTGGTCCATGTCGGCGTGGGCGGCGATCAAGGACTCGGTTGCACTCGGGGTCATGGCTGTCCTCCATAGCGCCGGTTCAACTCCGGCAGCACTCCATTCGGGCGCAGGTGCAGCACCAGGATCAGCGCCACGCCGATCGCCCCGGCCCGCAGCGCCGCCGCCTGCACCGGCGAGACGCCAGGGACCAGGTCGGCACCGAACCGTGTCCCCTCCTGCAGCGCCACAACCAGCACGGCGCCCAGCACCGCCCCGGCCATCCGCCCCGTGCCGCCTGCCGTCAGCGCCAGCACGACGTAGATCGTGACCAGCGGCGTGAACGCATCTGGCGCCACGTAGGCATTGAAGTGGGCATACAGCCCGCCAGCCAGCCCAAGCACGCCCGCACCCACCGCGAACGCCTGCACCTTGAACAGCAGCGTCCGCTTACCGGCGACGGCAGCCACGACCTCGTCCTCGCGGATCGCGCGCAGCACCCGGCCGAACGGCGCCCGGGACAGCCGGGCCAGCATGCCGCCCACCACCGCGACCGCCGCCCACACCAGCCCGGCATACAGCAGGTTGTAATCCAGCGCCGACAATGCCGCCCGCCCCGGCCCGGGCACGCCGCTGATCCCGTCGGTGCCGCCGGTCAGCCAGATCTCGTTCGACGCCAGCAGGCGTACCACCTCGGCAAAGCCCAGGGTCACGATGGCCAGGTAGTCGCCGCGCAGCCGGGCCGTGACCAGCGCGACAAGAATGCCGACCGCCGCCGCCGCCAGGGTCGCCGCGGCCCACCCCAGCGGCACCGGCCAGCCCAGCCGCACCGTCAGCAGCGCCGACGCATAGGCGCCGACCGCGAAGAACCCGGCCAGCCCCAGGTTCACCATCCCCGCCAGGCCCCAGATTACGTTCAGTCCCAGCGCCATCAGCGCATACAGCCCGGCAAATACCGCCATCGCGAGCAGGTAGTTTTCCATCAGAACGCCCGCTCCCCCAGCCAGCCGCGCGGCCGGAACGACAGAACCAGCAGGATCGCGGCAAACCCGATGGCCGTGCGATAAGACGGCGGCAGCGCCAACAGCGACATCTCCTCGCCCACGCCGACCACCAGCGCCCCCAGCACCGCGCCGGGCACGCTGCCCAGGCCGCCCACCACCGCCGCGGCGAACACCGACAGCATGACGCGGTAGCCCGTTAGGGGATCAATGCTGGTGTCCAGCCCGATCAGCATGCCGCCGAACCCAGCCAGGCCCATGCCCAGCCCGGTCGCCAGCATCGCCACCCGCCCGGCGTCCATGCCCTTGAGCGACGCAAGCTGCGGATTGTCGGCCACCGCGCGCATCATGCGGCCGGTCCGGGTGAAGCCGAGGAACAGGAACACCGCCGCCATCGCCGCCGCGGCCAGCCCAGCGTTCTCCAGCTGCTGCGGCCCGATGCGCAGGTCCGCCACGCGCCAGTCGCGATACACCGGCAGGTCATACCCGCGCGGATCGTTGCCCCATACGAAGCGCACGGCGTTCTCGATCACGATGTTCAGCGCGACGGAGGCAATGGCCGCCGCCAGCGCGCCCCCGCTCACGCCGCCCCGGCTGGGCCGCAGTGTCCGCAGCGCTAGGAGGTCCGACACCAGTCCGATTGCGGCGCCGGCCGCGAATGCCGCCGCCAGCGCCGCCGGGGCGGGCCAGCCCAGCCGGGTGTTCGCCAGCCACCCGGCATAGGCGCCCACCGTCGCCATCCCGCCAACCGCGAAGTTCGGGAACCGCAGCACCGCGTAGATCGTGGTGAATCCGATGGCCGGCACCGCCAGCACGGCCCCGGCCATCAGGCCGTTGACCAGCAGTTGCAGCGCGTCGCCGGACAGGCCCTCCAACGCCTATGACACCGACAGCAGGGTGATCTTGCCGGCGCGCACCTGCTCGAACCGGAACTTGCAGGTCTCGATGTCGCCGCGCTCGGTGAAGTCGCAGGGACCGGAAGCGCCGTCGTAGTTGATCTCCTGCCCCGCCGCGAGTGCCTTCAAGCCCTCCACGGCGCTGCCGATCTTGACGCCGGCACCCTGGCTGATCTTCCGCACCGCATCGTGGATCGCGGCGCCCGAGGCATCCCCCGCCTTGGCCGCCGCCAGCGCCACCAACGACACGTGGTCATGGATTTGGCAGGAGTAGGTATCGGGGTTGTCGGTCCCCAGCGCCTGCTTCACCGCGGCATAGGCCGGGCTGTCCGGGTCGGGCGACGGTGAGAAGGAGATCAGCCCCTCCGTCACCTCGGCCGGCAGGCTTTCCAGCATCTTGGCGTTGGCGGCATAACCAAAAGTGAACTTCTTGCCCTCGTAGCCCGCGCGATACAGCTCCCGCATGATGACGGTCACGTCCGGGGTGTAGCCGTTCAGGAACAGCGCGTCAGGCTTGGCACGCAGGGCCTGGTCCACCTCCGAGCGGAACGAGGTCTTGCTGGCATCATAGACCACGTTGCCAACGCCCGCCGCGCCATGCTCCCCAAGGACGGCTACGAGACGGTTGTAGCTGTCCACGGCAAACGGCGTCTGCGCCGACAGGGCGAACACCCGCTTGGCCCCGCCATCGGCCAAGTAGGTGGCGGCGCGCATGGATTGCAGCTCGGTATTGGGCTGGGTGCGTATGATGTAGCCGTTGTGCGGCAGTTTGGTGATGCTGTCCGCACCGGACACGGTGAACAGCATGGTCCGGCTTTCCCAGCACAGCGGCGCCACCGCAGTGGTGACGGCGCTGGCCCAGGTGCCCAGGACGGCCGAGACCTTGCCCACGTCGATCAGCTTGCGGGCGGCGCGCACCCCGGAGTCGGGGTTGGTCTCGTCGTCCTCCGATTGCAGCTCGATGCGGCGTCCGTTCACGCCGCCGGCGGCGTTCACCGCATCCACGACGGCACGGGCGGCCTTGACCATCGCCGGGCCGTAGCTGCCGCCGGCGCCGGTCAGCGGCGTCAGGGTTCCCAGGCGGATCGGGCCGTTCGCCTGGGCCAGCGAGGTCCGGGCCAGGAAGGGCGTCGCGAGTGTGCCGAGCAGGGCGGCGCGCCGGGTCGGGCGGAACATGGGGACCTCCTTGTGTGTGGGGCTCGGATGTGTGGAAGCGACGATAAACGTGCCTAGCCCCCCAGGAACAGCCGGCGCACCTCGGGGTCCCCCGCCAGCGCCGCTGCCGGGCCGGTGCGGGCGACGCGTCCGTCCACCAGCACGACGCCAGTGTCGGCAATGGCCAGGGCCTCGTGCGCGTTCTGCTCCACCATCGCCACGGCGGTGCCTTGGCGGTGGATGTCGCCGATGGTTTGGAACAGCGCCTCCGCCGCCAAAGGAGACAGCCCGGCCGATGGCTCGTCCAGCAGCAGCAGGCGCGGCTCGACCATCAGGGCCATCGCCATCGCCAGCACCTGACGCTGCCCACCGGACAGGGTGCGGGCGGCCTGGCGGCGCTTCTGCGCCAGCATGGGGAAGCGGACCAGCAGACCCTCGATCCCTCGGGACACCGCGGCGCGGGGGAGGATGAAGCCGCCCATCTCCAGGTTCTCCCGCACCGAGAGCGTCGGGAAGATGTTGGCCTCCTGCGGCACGAAGGCGATACCACGCCGCGCCCGGTCGCGCGCGGGCAGCGCCTCGATCCCCTGCCCGTCCAGCCGGATGCTGCCGGACTTCAACCGCAGCAGCCCGGCGACCGCCTTCAGCAGCGTGGACTTGCCGGCGCCGTTCGGGCCGATGATGGCGACGAGTTCGCCCGGCGCCACGGACAGGCTGGCGCCCTTGAGGATCTCGTCCGCGGCGCCGTAGCCGCACACCACCGCGTCCGCCCGCAGCACCATCAGGCGGCGGCCTTGCGGACGCCCATGTAAGCCTCCTGCACCCGGGGGTCGGCGGCGATACTGGAAAAACTGCCCTCGGTCAGGCGGCGGCCCTCGGCCATGACGATGACGGGATCGCACAGGCGGGCGATCAGGTCCATGTGGTGCTCGATCACCAGGAAGGTCATGCCTTCGTCGCGCAGGGTGCGGAGCTGGTCGGCGATCTCCTCCGCAAGGCTCGGGTTCACCCCGGCGATCGGCTCGTCCAGCAGGATCAGGCGCGGGCGGGCCATCAGGGCGCGGCCGATCTCCAGCAGCTTCTTCTGCCCGCCGGACAGGGCGCCGGCCGGAGTGTCGGCGACGCGCGCCA
>CAXTDP010000307.1:0-6759 GCA_964242295.1 uncultured Acetobacteraceae bacterium
GGCGGAGGCCGCCACCCGGCCGATCAACCGCCCGCTGTTCGCCGCCCTGCTGGACGCCGCCGGCACCCATGGGCGGCGGACGCCGATCCTGGAGGACATCGCCTTCACCCCGCTCAGCTTCGGCCGTGCCCTGCTGGGGGTGGCAGCACTGGTCCCGAAGCTGTCGGCGCTGTCCCGCCCCGGGGAGGCTGTCGGCGTCATGCTGCCCAACGCCGCGGGGACGGTCGTCACCTTCTTCGCGCTGCAAGCGGCGGGTCGGGTGCCGGCGATGCTGAACCATTCGGCGGGGGCGGAAGCGATGCTGGCTGCCTGTACTGCGGCGCAGGTGCGGACGGTGCTGTGCAGCCGGTTGTTCGTGGACAAGGGCAAGCTGGGCCGCGTCGTCGCGGCGATGGAGCCGCATGTCCGCTTCGTCTGGATGGAGGACGTGCGCGCCGCCATCACCCGCGGCGACAAGCTGCGCGCGATGCTGAGTGCCCGCCGTCCCCGCCGCCAGCCCGGCGCGTCGTCCGACCCCGGCAGCCCCGCCGTGATCCTGTTCACCAGCGGGTCGGAAGGCGCCCCCAAGGGCGTCGTGCTGTCCCACCGCAACCTGCTGGCCAACCTTGCAGGGATCGGCGCGGTGATAGATTTCAGTCCGGCGGACCGGGTGCTGAACGCCATGCCGATGTTCCACAGCTTCGGCCTGACCGGCGGGACGCTGCTGCCGGTGCTCGCGGGGGTGCGGACGTTCATGTATCCGTCGCCGCTGCATTACCGGGTGGTGCCGGAGATCGCCTACGGCACCGACGCCACCGTTACCTTCGGCACCGACACCTTCCTGCAGGGTTGGGCGCGCTTTGCCCATCCGTATGATTTCCGCGCCATGCGCTTCGTCATCGCCGGCGCCGAGAAGGTGCGGGAGGACACCAGGCGCACCTACGCCGACCGCTTCGGCGTCCGCGTGCTGGAGGGATACGGCGCCACGGAAACCGCGCCGGTGCTGTCGCTCAACACCCCCATGCACAGCCGACCCGGCACGGTCGGGCGGCTGCTGCCCAACCTGGAGCATCGGCTGGAGCCTGTGCCTGGCGTCGCCGAAGGGGGCAAGCTGCTGGTGCGCGGTCCCAACGTGATGCTGGGCTACCTGCGCCACACTGCCCCGGGCGTGCTGGAGCCGCCGGAAGGCGGCTGGTATGACACCGGCGACATCGTCACGGTGGACGACCGCTGGATCACCATCCTGGGCCGGGCCAAGCGCTTCGCCAAAATCGGCGGCGAGATGGTGTCCATGGCGGCGGCGGAGGGCCTGGCAGTGCAGCTATGGCCCGATGGGCAGCATGCCGTGCTGTCGCGGCCGGACCCCCGCAAGGGCGAGCAGCTTGTGCTGCTGACCACCCAGCCTGGCGCGGCATCCCGGGACCTGCTGGCCTTCGCGCGCATGCGTGGCGTGCCGGAGCTGGCAGTTCCGCGCATGGTCCAGGTGGTGGACCGGGTGCCGTTGCTAGGGTCGGGGAAGACTGACTACCCGGCGGCGCAAAGGATGCTGCTGGAAGAGGCAGCGCCTGCGGTCAAGCGTGACAGCGAAGTGGACGCCTGAACCCGCGGTGACCCGCCTGGGATGACGACCAGGCCCCGCTACGGGCCGGGATGCTTGGCGGGCGCCGGTATGACTGTCCCGTGGCGGGACCCGGCGCTTGCAATGAGACGCTGCCGGCTGGTTTGGCCGCTTGGCACGGTGGCCGGCACCCTTGTCCAGTTCGGACCAGGGTACCGGCCACCAATAGTTTTAACGCACTACCCGCTGCGCGGAGACAGGTCCGCCCACCGGCGCCTGGGCGGATTGGACCGGTCGTGTAGGCCCGGTTTGCTCCTGGGGAGCCATCGAATACGACGTGCCGGACCCAGTGAACGGGAAGGGGTTCTGGCTGGACCCAGCCTGTCCGGCAACCCAGCTCATGGTCGCGGGGGCTGCGGTGTAGGGGAAGGGGTTCTGTGAGGAGCCGACCCTCCCGGCGGTCCAGGTCGTCGTGGTCTTGCCGCCCGTCGTCAACGCGAACGGGTCGCCTTGGCCTTCACCGGCGTTGGCCGGCGACACAAGGGCCGGTGCGGCTAGGAAGGCGAGCATAATTGCGAGTGAAGCTGTTTTCATGGCGGTATCCTCAATGCAGGGCGCCGGAATAGGTGCCCAAGCTTTGCGGCCAGGCTGCGGTCGTAACCTCACGACCGTTATATCACCTGGATAACCGACCGTGGGCCGGCAAGTAGGGTCGGCAAAGTGTCACGCTTCCAGGCGGGCGGGCCACGCCCCCGCAATGCCGATTGCACCTGTGTTTACAGCGCGCCAGAGTGGGGGTTGCAAAAGGCAGAGGGCACCCATGCGCTACGCGCCAGGACACAAGGCCGAAACCCGGGACCGCATCCTGTCCGCAGCCGAGGTCGCATTCGGCATCCACGGCTACGACGGCGTTGGCGTGGACGGCCTGGCGGCGCAGGCCGGCATCACCTCGGGCGCGTTCTACGGCCATTTCCGCTCGAAGGCGGAGGTGTTCCGCGCCGCCGCGGTTGCCGGGCTGCAGCGGCTGCGACAGGGCATCGAGCGGTTCCACGAACAGCCTGGGCGTCCCTGGGTCCGTCCCTTCATGCAGCACTACCTGACGCCACCGTTCCGCCAGGGGCTGGCAGGCGGCTGCGCCCTGCCAAGCCTGTCGGCCGAGGTCGCACGGTCGGATGCTGGGACGCGGGCCTGCTACGAGGCGGAGCTGCTCCGGCTGGTTGACGTGCTGGCCGACAACATGCCGGATGCGGACGTCCTGGCCCGGCGCCGCGCCTGGGCGATGGTGGCGTTGCTGGCTGGCGGCGCGATCCTGGCGCGGACGGTGGAGGACGCCGGGGTGGCGGCGGAGATCGCGGCGGCGGTCACGGACACGGTTGCAGCCGTCACGGGTGAGGAGGGCTGATGATGGGCCGGACGCGGGGTCATTCGGTCCCCGGTCCCGCGACGGCGTTCAGGGCGTCGCTCCGGCGTTCGGCGTAGTGCTCGAAGGCTTCGACGGGCCTGCGTGCTGATCGTCTGATGATGGTCAGGGCGGTGTTGCGCATGGCGGCCCGCACCTACGGGGCCGCACGTGCCCGGGTGCGGCACTGGCCGCCGCCGCCGTCCCGGATGATGCGGCAGGTCTCGTTTTGCGAAGATGGCGTTGTCCGCGGCCACGCTGTCCTCAAGCGGCGGGGCGCGGAGCAGGTCCAGGGCTGCGGTGTCCTCGTTGCTGCCGGGCGGCACCTGCAACGGGCCGACCACCCCGCCCAGGGCGCCGCCGAACGCCGCCAGTAGGCGCATGCCTGGCATTGGCCCGGACGGCCGGAGCAACCAGCGCGGAACGTGGGCTGGAACGGCTTGAAGCGCAGGCCCAAGCGATAGCTGGTGCGATCAGCGACGCCGGGCGGGCCACCGATGCCGCGGGCCAGCGCCTTGCTGCCGCCTTGGATGTTTGGCCGCTTCGCGAACCGAGTGGACGAAGCCCAAGAGGGCGCGGCTTGGGCAGTTGCAGGCCATCCCGGCGGCAAGCTGCACAAGCCTGCCTGGGGCCGTCCGGCGCTTTGCTAGGCCGCGACCCTTTGGCTGTTCGGCCCAGCGACCGCGACGCGGTTCCGCCCGGCGTGCTTTGCCCGATACAACGCCGCATCGGCGTCCTGCACCAGCACGCCGGACATGCCGCCGAAGTGTGAAAAGGCGGCCGCCACACCGATGCTGACCGAAACCAGTCCGGCCGGGCCGCCCCGGTGCACGATGTCCAGCGCCAGGACCGCGTTGCGGATGCGCTCGGCCACCACCAGGGCGCCGGCGGAGTCCAGGCCGGGCAGCAGCACGGTGAACTCCTCTCCGCCAAACCGTGCGCCCAGGTCGCGCGGCCGGCGCAGGCACCCTCCAATGCAGCTTGCGATGGCCTGCAGCACGGCGTCGCCCGCGGGATGGCCATAGGCGTCATTGAAAGCCTTGAAGCAGTTGGCGTCCATCATCAGCAGGGACAGCGGCGCCCGCGCCCGCGCCGCCTCTTGCCATGCCTCGCCCAGCCGTTCCGCAAAGGCCCGGCGGTTGGCCAGGCCGGTCAGCGGATCGGTGGACGCCATCACCTGCAGCTTCCCTGCCGAAGCCATCAGCGCCTGCTCCGCAGTCAGGCGGCGCCGCATCTCCCGCCGGAACAGCAGGCACAGCGCCAGCGTGGCCCCGCTCAGGACCAGGAGCATCACGCCAGTCAAGACGGCCTTGCGCCACCACGCCCGATAGATGCTGTCCACCGACATGGCAACGTTGACCACCAGCGGCAGGTCGCCGATGCCGCGATAGGAGAACAGCCGCTCGACCCCGTCCACGGCGGAGTGCCCAATGAACTGCCCGGTCTGCGCGAGAAGGATGCGGCGGGCCATTTCAGATCCCGAAATGTCCTTGCCCAAGGCGTCCCTAAGCGACGGGTGACGGGTGACGATGTAGCCGTCTTTGCTCACCAGGGTGATGGACCCGCTGGCGCCGACGTCCAGGCGGGTGAACAGGTCCTCGAAATAGGCCAGGCGCAACGTGCCGACGACGATGCCGGCGAACGAGCCGTCCGCGTTGGACAGCCGGCGGCTGATGGCGATGCTGGCGTCCCCGCCGCGCAGCCGGCTGCGGAACGGACGGCTGACATGCAGCCCGGCATCGGTCCGGTCCCGGTGAACGGTGAAGTAGTCCCGGTCGGCCAGGTTCAGCCGGTGCGGCGCGACGGCGGTGCTGTCGGCGATGATGTCGCCGGCGGCGTCCAGCACCAGCAGCGAGCCGAGATACTCGGCCGTGGCGGCGCGGTCGAACAGGGCGGCGTGGCGCAACTCCGGGCTGATCGTCTCGAGGCCGGGCAGGTGCATCGCGTCGGCTGCGCCCTGCAACGACAGGTCGTAGGTCGCGACGGTGCGGGTGATGTCGCGCTCCAGCGCGAGGACCAAGTTGCTGGACGCCTGCTCCGCCTGGCGCCAGGTGTCCCGCCGGGCGTCGAGCAGCACGACGCCGCCAAGCCCCAGCGTGCCGAGCATCACGAGCAGGCCGAGCACCCCCAGCCACCGGGGCACCTGCTGCGTGGCGCGGCTGGCATTCGGCCAGTCCGTCCTGGCGTCCGGCTGGTCTGTGCCAGGCTCCAGCCAGTATGTTCTAGCGGCCAACCAGTCCATCCTGGACGAGATATGCATCGCTTCGCCTTTTGGTGACAGCGTGGTTTCGAAGCAGTCCGGCATGTTCCACTCTGCTTACGGGAACATTCATGCGTTAGCACAACCAGGAGTATCAGATCATGGCCTTCAGCATGCCAAATCCACTTACCTTACAATTCCTATGAGTTCACAACCGAACCAGGCCTGCGGCGAACAAGCCCGTGTCAGCGACGGGCAGCCAGCGGCGCGGCGACCCGGCGCAGCCTGCTGTCCGCGGCGACTCCACTGGTGCAGGAGTCGTGGTGCGGGGATCGCGAATGGTTTGGCAATGGCGGGTGCTGCACGGAGGCGGCTGCACGGCGTTGCCGGCCCATCCATTCCGGGATGGGGGACGCCTGGCATGGGTGTTCCGTCAGGACGCCCGGGCCTGAACGGCAGCCGCTTCGCCGCTCCAGAAGAACGTCAGCTCGTGCTTGTTGTGGAACAGGTGCGCCAGCCTGCCGCCGGAGATGGCCGCGAAGGCTGTGGCGGTGTCCGCGTCCGTCGGCCCCTGGAACTTCACGCTGCATACGATCCGCCGGACGCAGCCGGCGGCGATCCAGCGCTCCACCAGGCCCAGCAGGCGCGGCGGATAGGCGATCACGTCGCTGCATAGCCAATCCACCGGCTCCGGCGGCAGGGCGAAGGCGCTGTCCAGCACCTGCTCCACCCCGGGCAGGGCGGCGACGCGGGGGTCCAGCGGCGCCTTGTCCACCGCGCGCACGCGGGCGCCCAGTTGCGCCAGCGCCCAGGTCCAGCCGCCCGGCGACGCGCCGAGGTCCACGCAGCGGTCGCCGGGGCCGGGATGCTCGCCCAGGCGGGTCAGCGCCTCCCACAGCTTCAGGTAGGCGCGGCTGGGCGGGCCGATGTGGTCCTCGTGGAACCGGCACTCGCCACCCGGGAACGGGCTGGTCTTGGTGGGGCTGAGCAGCAGGCGGTCCGGCTCCAGCAGGGTCCAGGCGCCGAGGTGGGAGGTGGGCGCAAGCCCCGGGAAGCGCAGCGGCAGGGCACGGACGGGCGGCAGCCGCGCGGTGATGAGGGCGGTGCGGCGGTGGTGCCCGGCGGCGTAGGCGGACCAGTTGCGCTGCACCCCGCGCAAGGCGTCGGCGGCGGCCTTGACCGAGGGGGCGGGGTGCTCCTGCGGCGCGGTCCACACGTCCAAGGCCCAGGCCGCGGGATGGGGCGGCGCATGGGACAGCGCCAGGCGGCCGTGCCATGCGTGGACCGGCACGCCGGCCCGTTCCAGTTCCTCCAGCAGCGGCTGCTCCAGCCCTTCCGCCGCAAGGTAGGCGCTGTGGATCACCGTGCCGGGCGCAGGGCGGACACCGCCAGCAGCAGCCAGCCGAGCATGAAGGCGGTGCCGCCGACCGGGGCCAGGGCGATCAGCCGCGGGCCGCCCAGCGCCGACAGGTAGATGGTGCCGCAGAACAGCAGCAGGCCGAGGACGAACGCCGCCCCGGTAAGGTGGGTCAGCCGACCTCCGCGTGCGCCCCACAGGCCCACGGCGACCAGCGCCAGGGCGTGCCAGCCGTGCATCTGCACCGCGCTGGCCAGCGCACGCTC
>CAXTDP010000308.1:0-6753 GCA_964242295.1 uncultured Acetobacteraceae bacterium
CGGTCCTCGCCGATGTGGTGGCTGCGCTAAATACCCCCTAGTAGTTGCGGCGTCCGGCGGAACCCCTCGCAGGCAGCGGCGCTGTTGTTCTACGCCATAGCCGCGCCAAGGGGATTACGCACTTGTTCGACGCCGCCACTCGCACTTCCAGGATCACCGAAGGCCTGCCCCACCCACTAGGGGCCACGTGGGACGGCGTGGGGGTCAACTTCGCCCTGTTCTCCGCCAACGCCACCAAGGTGGAGCTATGCCTGTTCGACCAGGAGGGCACCACTGAGCTGGAGCGGATCGAGCTGCCAGAGTACACCGATGAGGTCTGGCACGGCTACCTGCCGGACGCCCGTCCCGGCACGGTCTATGGCTACCGTGTCCACGGCCCCTGGACGCCTGAGCAGGGCCACCGCTTCAACCACCATAAATTGTTGCTGGACCCCTATGCCAAGGGGCATGTCGGCGAGTTGAAATGGGGTCCCGAGGTCTTCGCCTACGTGATGGAGAGCGGCGACGATTTGACCTTCGACGAGCGCGACAGCGCCGCCAACATGCCGAAGTGCGTCGTCATTGATCCCGCCTTCACCTGGCTGCGCGACCGTCGGCCGGAAGTGCCGTGGGAGCAGACGATCTTCTACGAGGTCCATGTCCGGGGCTTCACCAAGCGGCATCCGGAGATCGCCGAGGACCTGCGCGGCACCTTCTCCGGCATGGCGGCGAAGGAAAGTGTGGACTGGATCAAGAGCCTGGGCGTCACCAGCGTGGAACTGCTGCCGGTCCACACCTTCATCAACGACGATCGGCTGCTTGAGCACGGCCTGACCAACTACTGGGGCTACAACACCATCGGCTTCTTCGCACCGGACCCGCGATACAGCAGCAAGCCCGCGTTTGCCCATGCCGAGTTCAAGGAGATGGTGGCCCACCTGCACGACGCCGGCCTCGAAGTCATCCTGGACGTGGTTTACAACCATACCGCGGAGGGCAACGAGCGCGGGCCGAGCCTGTCGTTCAAGGGCATCGACAACGCCAGCTACTACCGCCTGCTGCCGGATACACCGCGCTACTACATCAACGACACCGGCACCGGGAACACGCTGAACCTTAGCAATGCCCGCGTGCTGCAGATGGTGACGGACAGCCTGCGCTACTGGGTGCAGGAGATGCACGTGGATGGCTTCCGCTTCGACCTTGGCACCATCCTGGCACGCGAGCCAACCGGGTTCAGCGACAGCAGCGGCTTCCTGGACAGTTGCCGCCAGGACCCCGTGCTGAACAGCATCAAGCTGATTGCCGAGCCGTGGGACTGCGGCCCCGGCGGCTATCAGGTCGGTCACTTCCCGCCGGGCTGGGCCGAGTGGAACGACAAGTTCCGCGACGAAACCCGGCGGTTCTGGAAGGGTGACGACGGCATGGCCCCAGCGCTCGCGGAACGGCTGTCCGCCAGCGCCGACATGTTCAACAAGCGCGGCCGCAAGCCTTGGAGCACGGTGAACTTCATCACCTCGCACGATGGCTACACCCTGCACGACGCAGTCAGCTACAACGACAAGCACAACGATGCCAACGGCGAGAAGAACCAGGACGGCCACAACGCCAATTACAGCTACAACCACGGCGTTGAGGGCGAGACGGACGACGCCGAGATCAACGACACCCGCCGCCGTCACATGCGCAACTTGCTGGCCACCCTGTTCCTATCCCAGGGCACGCCGATGCTGCTGGCCGGGGATGAGTTCGGCCGCACCCAGGGCGGCAACAACAACGCCTATTGTCAGGACAACGAGATCTCCTGGCTGGACTGGAACATCCCTGAGTGGGGCATGACGCAGGTTAAGCTGGTGCAGCAGTTGACCAGGTTGCGCCACGACTACCCGATCCTGCGCCGCGGCCGCTTCTTCACCGGCACACCCATCAACGACATGGACGTGAAGGATGTGACCTGGATCAACGCATCCGGCCACGAGATGGAGGGGAGCGACTGGGGCGACGCCGCCATGAAGTGCTTCGGCATGCTGATCGACGGGCGCGCCCAGGCCACCGGCATACGCAAGCCCGGCAGCGACACCACCATGCTGATCGTCGTCAACGCCTACCACGACATGGTGACCTTCACCCTGCCGGACTGCACCAACGGCCAAGAGTGGGAACTGGTGTTCGACACCAATGTGCCGGAGCGGGACGACGCTCAACGCTTCGCCATCGGCGCCACCTATGATGTGACCGGCAATTCCCTGCTGCTGTTCGCGTTGAAGTCGGCGTGACCGGCGCCACCGTGTACGGCGGGGTGACGCTCGCCGCCGTGACGGTGGATGCCTAGGGAACGCACGGTTTTACCATTCGGCCAATGTAATGCCGTCCTTCTCCCTCTCCCTACGGGAGAGGGCCGGGGTGAGGGGGAGGGCAAGCGCCATGCCGTCCAGCATGAGAACATGCCCGACAGGCCTAGATTTGTGCTTGCTGCTTCCCTCACCCCAACCCTCTCCCGGAGGGAGAGGGAGCAGGTACAGCATCGGCTTCCAGTTCCAATACCATATCGGCATCCTCTGCCTCCAGCGCCCCAACGCCCTTCAGCTTGCGGCTTACGGCCCGGGTCCGGGTGCGGGCATCGTCTATCGTGTTGCTGAACGTGCTGGCCTGCTTGGCCAGGCGCTCCAGCACTCCGTCCATCTTGCCCATCTCGGTCCGCGTCGCGCCCAGCAGTCGCTGAATCTCGTCGGTCTTCTGTTCCAGTGACAGGGTGAGCAGCCCAAGCTGGATCGTCCGCAGCAGCGCCGGCACCAGGGTCGGCCCCATCAGCAGCACGCGGTGCTCGCGGTTCAGCTCTTCGATCAGGCCAGGCATCCGCGCGGCTTCGACATACAGCCCGTCGGTCGGCAGATACATGATGGCGAAGTCCACCGTGACCGGCGGGTTGATATATTTGGTGCTGATCTTCTTGGCCTCGCCACGCAGCCGCGTTTCCAGCCCGCGACGGGCAGATTGCTCCCCGGCCAGGTCCCCGGCCTCGGCAGCCAGCAACAAGCGGTCGAAGTCCTCGGCGGGGAACTTGGCATCTATCGCCAGCATCGGGCGCTGCGACCCCTTGGCCGGCATCAGCAGCGCGAACTCCACGGCGTCATCGCTGTCCTCGCGCAGCTTGCGGTTGGTGTGGTAGGCGCCAGCCGGCAGCACGTCGTCCAGCAAGGCGCGCAGGTGCATCTCCCCCCAGCCGCCCCGGGTCTTCACATTCGAGAAAATGCGCTTCAGGTCGCCGATCTGCGCCGTGACGGCCTGCACGTCGGTGACGGCCTTCTGCACCTGGGCAAACTGGTCCACCACCCGCTGGAAGCTGCCATGGACGCTGCGCTCGACCGCCTGGTTCAGCCCTTCGGTCACGCTGCGCTGGATCTCGGCCAGGCGGAGGGCGGACTGCTCGCCCATTTCACGCAGCTTCTGCTCCATCAGCACCCGGGCCTCGCCGCCGTCACGGGCCAGCGTGGTCGAAAGGGCGCCGAGGGTCTGCTGCATCTCGACCAGGCGCTGGCCAGACTGCTCGCCCGCTTCGCGCAGCTTCTGCTCCATCAGGGCGCGGGAGTCACCGCCGTCCCGCGCCAGGGTGGCGGACAGCGTCCCAAGGGTGTGCTGCAACTCCAGCCGGGATTGCTCGGCGCGGGTGGACAGGGCGCGCTCGGCTTCGGCCAGGCGGGCGCGGGTCGCCTCCGCTTCCGCGCGTTGCCCGGCGGCGGCCTGCTCCGCCAGCAGCAGCAGGTGCTGCACCGCTTCCACCCCTGGCGGGCGGCGCAGCAGCACCAGAATGGACAGGACACACAGCACCACAAGCAGGGCGCAGGCGATCAGGAGCAGCGAATCGACGGACATGGGTGGCAGCTTACAGCCGATTCCGGCAAGCTGCGGCAGCGGGCCTGCCAGGAATTGTTACCGTGGCAAAAGCCTGATGCTGCCAGGGCGTGGAGGACGCGCGGAAACGACCTGCAGCCTGCTGGGATCGGCTCCCACGCCAGTCCCTGTCATTCAGGCCGGGCCATTCAAGAGGGCCGGTAGCCAACCTCGTTGCAGGTGGTCTCCACGGCGCCGGCGCGTCCGCCCATCGCCTTGCGCCAATGCTGGGAGTCGAAGTTGCGGGTTTCATGCACCTTGTTCGCCTGTGCGCTGACGCGGAACTCCGCCCATTCCAAGTCGTCCGGCAACGCCGGGTCGGGCACGTCATGCAGGGAGGACTGGCCGGAGTCCTGCGCGACCCACATGGCGCGCACGCGGTCCAGCATGTCATCCACGGCGTGCAGCGCCTCGGGCAGGCCGGGCTGCGGCGTGTAAGCGGCGGTCCAGGGGTCCCAGACCTGAAAGTCGAAGCGGGCAGTGCCGTCCTCGGCGTCGTGGCGGATGATGCGGAGGGCTGGGCGGCTCATTTGGGGGTCCTGGGTCACAATCCGCTCCTTATCGGCAGGGCAGGGGCAGGGCGCAACTGGAAATCCCGGGCTTGCGGTGCAGCGGGGGGCAGGACAGGGTTGCGCCATGGAACACGATTTGCGGCGCGTGGCGGTCATTGGGGCGGGGATGGCGGGGCTGGCCTGCGCAGGGGCGCTGCACGCCGCAAGGCTGGAGGTGACGGTGTTCGACAAGGGGCGCCGTGCGGGGGGGCGGATGGCGACGCGCCGGGTGGACGGCATGGCATTCGACCACGGGGTATCGGTCGTGACCGCGCACACGCCGGCATTCAGCGCCGCGCTGGACGGCATGGCGGATGCGGGGGCGGCCGCGCCATGGCTGGCTGCTGGACCCGAGGCATGGACCGGCGTGCCTGGAGCGTCGGCCTTGGCGCGCCACCTGGAAGGAATGGGCGTCGGCGCCGTGAACACCGGGCGTCACGCCGCCTACTTGGACCGTGGCGCGCAGGGCTGGACGGTGCGCCACCTGGACGCGTCCACGGCACGGCCTGGGCTGGTCACGCGGGAAGGAGGCGAGGCGGCCGGGCCGTTCGACGCCGTGCTGCTGGCGTTGCCGGCCCCGCAGGCGGCGGGGCTGCTGCGTGCGGTGCCGCACCGCTTCGCGGTGGACGCGGACCGCGCCGGCATGTCGCCGCGCTGGACGCTCATGATCGGTTTCACGGCGGCCTCGGAGGCGCCCAACCTGCTGCTGCCCGGCGGGGTGCTGTCAATTGCTACACGCAACTCCTCGCAGCCGGGCCGGGCGGCGGTGCCGGAATGTTGGGTGGCCCATGCCGGGCCGGACTGGTCGAAGGCGCATCTGGAGGACGATGCCGCCGCGGTTAAGGCTGCGCTGGTGCAGGACTTTGCTGAGGCGACCGGGATCAGCCAGCTGCCGGCCTACGCCGCCGTCCATCGCTGGCGTTATGCGGTGACGGAGTCGCCGCTGGATGTGCCGGCACTATGGGACCCTGAGGCCCGGCTGGGCGTTTGTGGCGACTGGTGCCTGGGCGCGCGGGTGGAGGATGCGTTCACGTCAGGCCGGGCGCTGGCCGGAATGCTGGGGGCCTGACATGCAGAAGGCCCCAGGATTGCTCCTGGGGCCTTCACATTGTTCGACAGCTTCCGCTGCCGGACTCTGGCGATTAGCCAGCCGCTGCCATACAGGTGACGACGGGCGTCCAGGTCACGGTGCGAAGCCGTAGAGTCAAACAATGAGACACTGGATCACCTCCTTTCGATAAGTTGCCTGCATAGGATGGATGCGGTGCGATGGTCCTTCAAGGGTGGACTTAGCGACGCTTCCTGCCCATGTCAGCGCCATGGAAAATAGCAGCATTTCTGCCACAGTTGCCCCTTGGCAGCAGGTCGCCCTCGTATGCGGAAAATGCAGCCGCAAGCTGGGCGGCGGCTTCGGCAAGAAGGGCAAGCATGACTTGCTGGACGTGCTGAAGGACGCCGCCAAGGCCGCCGGGCAACGCCGAGCCATGCGGGTGATGGAGGTGGGGTGCTTGGGACTGTGCCCCAAGCGCGCGGTTTCTGCGGTGAGCAGCGCGAAGCCGGACGAGGTGCTGGTAGTGCCGGCTGGTGCGGAAGGGGCGGCTGTGTTGGCACGGCTGATGGGTGGACCTGCTGCTTCTCCCTCCTTCTCCGGGAGAGGGGTGGGGTGAAGGGGGGCGTCGAGAGCGGTTTTCCCCTACAGAGTGTTCGGTTCTAGTGGCGCCGACAGTGCCTTGCTCCGCAGCCAAGACCCCCTCACCCCGGCCCTCTCCCGAGGGAGAAGGAGGCCCTTTATTTCGTGGGCAGCATCAACGTCGTGGCGCGGCCGCCCTCGATCACGTGCGCCTGCAACACGGCGTCCACGTCTGCTGGGCTGCCGATGCGATACCAGACGCCTTCGGGGTAGATGACGAGGCACGGCCCCAACTCGCATCGGTCCAGGCACCCCGCGCTGTTCACGCGCAGGTTGGGGATGCCTAGCTCCTTTGCCCGCGCCTTCATGTAGTCCCGCAACGCCTCGCTGCCGCCCGCCGCGCAGGAGCCGCGGCGCTGCCCGTCCGGCCGGCGGTTGGTGCAGACAAACAGGTGGGCGTCGAAGAACGGTGCCGGGTCGGTCGGCAACTGCTTGCCCATGAGCAGGTCCTTAGAAGTAGCGCAGGGTCAGCCGGATGCGGCTGCCCCCGGCGCCGAGTTGAAATGCGGCATCGCTATAGGACGGCGGGCCAAACCGGAACGGCGCATCGTTGCTGAAGCCGAGGCCGACCGTTGGGATGCCGAACAGGTTGCGGTCCACCTTGCCGCTGTCGTTCTCGTCCTGGTAGGCCTGCACCGCCCA
>CAXTDP010000309.1:0-6747 GCA_964242295.1 uncultured Acetobacteraceae bacterium
GGTCGATGTTCGGAGCGCCGACCGCCGCGCTGCCCAGCGCACGGCGCAGGAAGCGAACGTGGTTCACCTCGTCAATGGTGATTTTCTGGGCGTAGGCGGCGATGGAAGGCGTCTGGAACGGCACCTTCGAGCCGCCCAGCACGAAGCCCGAGCCGCCCACGCCGTCACGGTCGCTGGCATTCAGGCCGACGCCCAGGAAGGCGCGGATGTAGAACTCGGCCTCAAGGTATTCGAGGTTCAGCGCGAAGTTCAGGACGTCCGCGTCCGTGATCGTCTGCGCCTGGGCAGGCACAGCGGTGCTGGCCGCGATGCCCGTCGCCATCGCCCCGAGCGCCACGGCCCCGGCTGCACCGGCGCTAATCCGGCCCACCAGCGAGCGGCGGTTCATCCCGTCGGCGTTCCCGACCGCATCGGCGTCATTGACATCCAGACTCATCGTCGAACCCTCCCAAAGCGACCTAAGCGGAAGCACCCGCGTTGCTGCGGACATTCCATGCTCCTGCCAGTCGTTGTTACTTACCTAGCCGCACACTGGACGGATTAGCAAGCACACTAAACATTGAGTTGCCTTATGACACCTACGTGAGCTGGAATGGGCTTACCGCGGTGTTTCACGGACCAGGGGCGCGGGCGCAGTTACCTCCAGCCCCGGCTGTGATTTAGGCAATGCGGACGGAGATCAAACTTCCAAGCTTCAGCATGCGGTTAGCGCATGGACAGCAACGTCCACCTCGGTCTCCCGACGCCGATCTGTGCATGAGCGCAGCCCGTCACCAATCACCGAGCGAGGAGAGAAATCGACGGTGATCGTGATCACCAACCTGCCGTTTAGCCTCGGCTCGGCCGCGCCGTTCGCCTACACCTCGGTGGCGGTCAACACGGCAGCTTCGGCTATGGCCAGGATGCCGCGGTGGTGAAAGCCTTGCATGCCATCGTCTCCTGCCATCACGTTGGCGCCCCTGCCTGCCCTGGGCCGAAGAACCGGGCGATCTCCGCCGCGGCGCGCTCCGGCGCCTCCATATGCGGGAAGTGCCCGACCCCCTCGAACATTGCCAAGTCCAGGTCGGTGAAGCTGTCGCCCAGCTTGTCCGTCCAGACATAAGGATACAGCGGGTCGTGCTCCGCCCAGCGCACGCAGGTGGGGACCGCGATGGGCGGCTGCTTCGGCGCCCTCCCTTCCATGATCTGCAGCCGCTCCGCATTGTACGCCTTGTAGAAGGCGAAGCCGCCTTCGAGGTTCCCGGGCTGCAGGTAGGTGTCCACCCAGTCCTCCATCACGGGGTCGAATGCATCCTTCCGGTGCGACCAGTGGCGGATGATGTAGCCGAAATAGGCTCGGCAGGCGTCGCGGCTGGCGCCCACCAGGGCGGGAGCGACGTCCATCAGGTGGAAGGACTGATACCAGATCTCGCGCAGCCGGTCCGGCGTGCCCATGCGCGGGCCGATGCCGCGATAGGTGAAGTCGAAGAAGAACAGCCCGGACAGCCGCTCCGGCGCCTGCCGGGCCAAAGGCTGCATAACCGATCCGCCGACGTCGTGGCCGACCACGCCCACGCGCTCCATGCCTATCGCGTGCAGCACTGCAAGCAGGTCGGAGGCGTGGTCGTAGCTGCTCCACGGGCCGTCTGGTTTGTCGCTGGTGCCGAAGCCGCGCAAGTCCGGCGCGATCAGGGTGAAGCGATCCTGTAACAGGTGCATCACCGGCTCCCAAGTACGCCAATACTCCGGCCAACCGTGCAGCAGCAGCAGAGGCGGGCCGGACCCGGCTACGGCGACGTGGAACGACGCGCCTTTTGCGGAAACCGTCCTGTGCTCCATCGCCATCCTCCAGCTCTGCCCGGGTAATGCCACGTCCAGGAGCCCAATTCTCTTACAAGCGCCGTCGCAGCACCCGTTCCGCCACGAGCGCCGTCGCGACCCCGAACAGCGCGTGGACCGCGACGTGCTGCAAGTTGCTGGCTGGGGTGTCGCGCGTGGGCGGCGGTGTCAGGCGCAGGGCCGGCCCGGCGGCGCCGTAGGCCAGCGCCAGGAAGCCCATGCCGAACGCCAGCCCGGCCTCGACTGGCGCGACGCTCGCCGGCTTCAACGCACCGTAAAGCGCCCCGGACGCGGCCGACAGCGCGAGGTGGCCACCATGCGCTGCGCTCTCCTCCTGCAGGTCGGCGTCACCCTGCACCCAGGACGGGGTGCGCGACGATGCAAGCTTGCGCTGGAGCTGCACGAGGTCCGACGGCTGCGTCGTGAACGCTCGCTTGAGCAGCAGGACCGCCGACACCAGCAGCCCACCGGCCAGGCCGCCCACCGCGCCCGCAGCGACGCGCTGGCCAAGGCCGGGCTTCTGCGGCCCGGGCCGCGCGTTGCGGAAGCCTTCGCGCCCAGTCGTGGTGCCCACGGCGCTGGCCGGCGCGTTGGACAGGCCGACCGCCGCGTGCGGCTCCGGGTTGGGCTGGCCATTGTGTTCCGCCCGGAAGGCCGACATCGCGGCGTAGGCGGGCCGGCGCGACCGGTTGACGGACCCCAGCGGCTGATGCGCGAGGAGGCCGTGCCAGGGCGAGAACGCCAGGCCGTCGTCGGCCTGGGCCGCACGCGCCTCGCTCCAGGCCGGCTGGGCGGGGATGCGGATGCACGCAACCGGGCGGTAGGGGCTTTCGTCCTCCGGCCACTGCTTCGAGGCGTCCTCGACCGGCATCCGGTCCAGGTCGGTGCAAAGCTGCACCCGCACCTCCCACTCGCCACCATCGCCCGCAAGCGTCTCAATCGCAGCCTGGCGCAGCCCGTTGGGATTGCCGCGCAAGTCGAGCGGCTGGTCCTTCAGCGCCAGGAGATTCGGCGACACGGGCGCGACCATGACCTTGGCCATGTAGTCGCCATAGCGCAGCGGCGCCTGGCTGTAGAAGCTCTCACCCAGCGGGTGCGTCAGCGGCTGGCCACCCATGTTCGTCACCAGCGGGCTTTCGACGCCGACCGCCTCCAGCGCACGTTCCACGCCGCGCAGCGCAGCAGACAGCGCCATCTTGCCGCTCTCCGCCTTATCCGTCGTGGCGGCGAGCAGCTTAAGACTGCCCAGGAACGCTTTGGCATCCGGAGCCACAAAGGCCGGGCTGTTCGCCATGACGAAGTCCTGAGTCACGGCACCCTCGGACCCTGGCAGGCGCTCGCCCTCAACGCCGACCACCTTAACCGCAAGGCCCCGCGGCGCGGACACATGGTCGTCCAGGATGTCGCCCGGGTTGGTCGAGACGCGCATTACCACGGGATAGACCATGGGACGCGCGAACATGCCTTGCCCCAGCTCGGGCGGCAGGCTGTCCAGCACCGTCAGCTCGCCTTCCAGCAGGGCGTGGCTTTTGGCGTGCACGCTGCGGACGGAGTGGCCGTAGTCACGGAACGTCGTCTCGGCGATGCCGCGCATGGTCACGACCAGCGCTTCGCGCGTTTCGGCCTCGTCCGGAGTGACACGTTCCAGCGAGGGGTTGTAGCGGACCGGGGCGTCCCTCACCGCGCACCTACTCGGCGGCGCTGCGCCACCAAGCCCAGCGCGGCGAGGCCCGCGGCCAGCACCGGCCAGCTTCCTGGCTCTGGCACAGGGGCCGGTACCGTGGCGGCCGCCACGTCGGCGGCGATCACGCTATAGCCCAGCGCGTTCGGATGGACGTTGCCGATGGGCAGCACGCCGCCGAACTGGCCGGACACGCTGGACCCGGCGGGCTGCACGGCTTGGTAAGTGTAGCGCGTCTCGTTGCCCATGAACGGCGCGGCGTTGGCGACGAAAGCAGCGCCGAACTGCCCGGCCAGACTCTGGATGACGCCGTTGAGCGCCACGCCGCCTGCGTTGAACACAGGCGCCGCCGGGCTGTTGGGGTCGGCGGGGAATGGGTTGTAGTAGCCCAGCAGGTAAAGGTTCGCGTTTGGCGCCAGGCTGCGTATCTCGTTCAACACCGCCGTGTAGTTGGCCTGGTAGGCGGCCAGCGTGCCCGGGATTTGCGCGATGGCGGCTGCTTCTGCTGCGGGCGTGTTCTGCATGGGTGCTAACGCCGCCAGCTCATTGAACCCCAGTGTGACTGTGACCGTGCTGATCGTGTTGCCCTGTGCCTGTTGTGCCGCGACCGTGTTGGCGAATAGCGTGCCCTGTGAGAGCGCGGTGCTGTTGCCGTAGTTCAGGTTCTCAAGCTGCAAGGGCGCGTCGCCGCGGCCCATGACGGGCGGCGTGCGGCCAGCATTGGTCATGAAGCTGGACGCGGTCTCTCCGTCAATGGCCAGATTGACCACCGCCGGGCGGACGCCGCCGTTGCGACCGGCCAAGGTGTCGGCGAACAGGCTGACGTAGCCGCGGTCGCCAAACGACTGCACGTAGTTCAGGTCAGTTTCGCCAAAGGTGATTGAGTCGCCGAGCGCCACGTACACCGGCGCGGCCTGTGCTGGATGCCCAGCCAGAAATGTCGCCAGCGTCAGGGCAGTGCTGAGGAGAACCTTGCCGACCATAATTGCCTCCATCTCATTTTTTGCCCAAACCGGGATGTCTGCTCGTTAAGCAGAACTTTCCCTCGGTCGAAACCAACAATCCCGTGTCCAACGGCTGTGTCTCGCCCTTGGTCGAGCCGCCGGCTTGGTCACGACTGCAGCATCGGCTTCTGTCTCTGGGAGGCTCATACCGGGGATGTCGGTTCCATATGCTGCACCAGGCTGTAGAAGGTGCAAACCGGGCAGCTCTTAATCCGGCTCCGTCGCTTGCTGGCTTGCGATCATATCCTTGATGCGGCTGGCCAGCGCCTCCATCGCAAACGGCTTTGCCAACACCTGCATCCCGGGCACCGCGTGCGTGCCCACGGATGTGCATCAGCAGTGAATTGCGGCGCTGATCAGCGTCGTATCACATTGCGATCGCATGGTGCTCCTGTGTTCTGGGGCCTCGCTGATTCACAGGTGAGGTTTATAAAGCTCTGGTGGCAGAAGCATGAGCTGATCGCGACTGCGAGTGTGTAAGGGCGAACGGAAGGAAGATAGGGTGCAACGGTGGGCGAGACGGCACAGGGATGACCAGGCTTCGACAACGTGCTCCGAGCATATGACGTTGATGTGGGCCCGGTCCGCGACAGTTTGCTGCCGCTCCAGAGGCCAGACTGATGGCAGCATCTAATTACGCTCTCTGCCATTCCTGACGCAAAATCTCAACCTGAGATGGAAGTAAGGCGGTTCCTCCCTTATGAGCCGCTGAACCAGTTGTAACCTTGATCTTCCCACCAGCCGCCGGGGTAGTCGTTGGTGACGAAAAGTGAAGCAATGTATTTCGGGTTCTTGAAGCCGATCTTGGTGGGCACACGCAGCTTCAGCGGAAAGCCGTATTCCACCGGTAGTGGATCCTTGCCGTAATCCAGCGCCAGGATCGTTTGCGGGTGCAACGCCGTGGCCATGTCGATACTGGAGTAGTAGCGGTCCGCACACTTGAACCCGATATAGCGGGCGCGGGCGTCTGCTCCGACGCGCTGCAGAAAGGTGCGGAACGGCACGCCACTCCACTGTCCAATGGCGCTCCAGCCCTCGATGCAGATGTGCCGGGTAATCTGGCTTTCCTGCGGCAGGGTGCGCAGGCGCTGCAATGTCCAGGGTGTCTTGTCATCCACCAGGCCGGAGACCTCCAGCTTCCAATCGGCCCCATCAATGTCGGGCGCGCTGTCTTCGGGATAGAAGGCGTTGAACGGGAACGGCACGGTGATCTGGCTGGCGTCGTATGTGGGCGCCAACTGGTTCGGGTCGAACAGCCAGGCCTGCACCCGGTCGTTGAAGCGGGACATCGACCAGAGTGCCTTGTCAACGGCACCGCTATCCCGGAGGTTGCAGCCGGTCAGCATGGTCAGGGCGCCCAACGACAGGCTGCTGCGCAGCAGGCCCCGGCGTTCGAGGCGACGCAGGGCGGGTTGCACGTCGGCCAGAGTGACTGTGGGTGCTGGACCGCGAGATTTGGGGTCGCGTAGGCTCATGGTTCGACCTCGGCGTGGGCGGCGGGAATGCGGGCACGACCGGTGATCATCGCAATCAAGGTGTTGGGTACCAGGATGACGAGCGCCAGGTGGAGCACGATGAAGGCGCAGATACCGGCCATGGCGATGAAATGGATGCGGCGCGCAACCTCGTAACCCCCCATCAGCGCGGCGAGCGCGTGCAGTTGCACCGGCTTCCATAGGGACAGTCCAGAGGCGACGGCCAGGATGCCGAGCAGCAGCACCGCCACATAGGCCAGGCGCTGCACCGCGTTGTAGGCACCCAGCTTGTGCTTCAGCTTCAACGTCAGCGCCTCGCGCAGGTCGCGCCAGATCAAAGCCGGGGTCAGCGGCAGGAAGGAACGCATGAAGTGCCGCCCCACCAGGCCATAGCCGAAATAGATCAGGGCATTGCCGACCAGCAGCCACATAGCGGCGAGATGCCAGGCTATGCCGCCGCCGAGCCAGCCGCCCAGCGTGGCCCAGGCTGGGAACGTGAAGAAGAACAGCGGGGAGGCGTTGTAGATTTGCCAACCGCTCATGATCATGCAGACCATGGCGAAGGCGTTTATCCAATGCGTAATGCGCACCACGAGCGGATGGATCCCGACGAGGCGCACCGGAGGGGCCGCGACGGTGGAATGAAGGCTCATCAGATTCGCTTTCGCCGGATCGTCATCGAAAGAAGCGGGACGCCAGCAGCGGCGCCCCTTTTAAGCTACATTGGAGGAACGATGCCGTTCTCGCCGACTGACACGCGGTTGGCGCT
>CAXTDP010000310.1:0-6739 GCA_964242295.1 uncultured Acetobacteraceae bacterium
CGGCCGACCGCGAATGAGGCCCGGGATGGGGCACCCCTGACCCACGTCGGCACCCGTCCTGTCGCGGCACAGCCCCGTCCCGTTGAGGCAGGCCTTAGAGAGACGCCGCTGCTTTGCGGCTCGCAGCAGCGATGTTGGGTCATCCTCATAGCTTGGCTTTGGCCATTTTCGGTCACGACCGCGTTGGCACGAAGCTTCACTCGTAGGCGACATGGTCCATGATGCCGCTGTCGAGGGCGGCACGGTAGATGGCGGTGGCGAAGCGCGGGTCCTGGGCGACTTGCCCTGGATCACCGCGCCGCCAGGCGCGCGTGTCGAGCGTGACCTCCTCAATCAGCTCACGAGTGACGGGCACAATAACGCCGCAGGTCATCGCGAAGCCGTCTGGTTCGCAGACACGCCCAGCGAACGCCATGTTCTCCGGAGCACTCGCCTCCAGATTCTCGTCGACCAGCCACTCCTCTGCCTCGCGCAGCAGGTCGCGGATCACCAGCCCGGCCGTCTCATGCCGGCGCTCGACGCGCCAGATCGAGAAGCGGGCATGGCGCATCGCGTCGAGCATGCGTGCTTCGTCGGAGCCGGGCGGCAACGGCGTTGCCCGCGCGTAGCGGTCCAGCGCCCGCGAACGGGCCTCCTTGGCGGCATGGAGGGCCAGGTCGACGACGAGTGTCAATTCCTCCTCGCTTCCAGCCACCAGCATCCGCCCTTCCGCCAGCCCGAGGCGCTTTGCGGTCTCCAGGATTATTGGGCGGGACACGAAGCCGATGGCCGCGCTGTTGTGGCGTATGACAATGGCGCGCAGGTGGCGGTAGCGGGCCAGGACATCCTCTCGGGTCATCACGTCTTCCTTCGCCAGGCGACACGCCATCCCGTCGCGGGTTGTTCGGGGCAAGGCGGGCTTGCCGAGGAAAGCCATGGTGCCGAATGCGCCTGATCCACCGAAGTTTCGGGATGGCCGTTCTGATCCCATGCTCGCCTGCTGTCCTTCATGCGGCGTAGCTGTAGCGGCGCGCAATGATGTACGCCTCGACGCGCATGTGTGGACGTCCTGGAACTCGGCAACCACCTCGGCGTCGACCGAACGCGCGTGCAGTTCGACTGCGGCACGCTGGGCATCGAGGCCGAGGCCGGACTGCCCCTGCTTGTCAGTGCTGACGCGGTAGCAGGCCACGAAGGCCCGTGCGGCGGCTGCGATAGGACCACGCTCCTAATTTGGACTGCAATCCCAACCCTAGTGCCATCAGCAGCGCACCTGCCCGGACCATGGACACGACATAGGGGTGCATGATTGCTGGTTCGTGTCAGGGGAAGGGCGGTGCTCAAACGTAGTGCTTTAGCGGCCAGGACGGATTGGCGAACCCGAACGGCAAAGGTGGACACTGCCGACAGTTAAGGAGGCGACTGGGAAGCCATGCTGGAAGGCTTGCTGCCACGCGTTCCCCTGCGCCACTGGCTTGTAGGTATTGCCGGGCTGCTGGGATTGGCCACAGCGCCGTGTGCCGCTTGCGCCGAGGTCAGCCTTGAACAGCAACTGACTGGCGGCTCGTCACGTGCGTGGACCTTGCACAAGGTTGTCCGGCCGCCCATTGCCGGCGACGGCTGCACGTCCGGCGCGACATACACCTTTGCGGCCTCTCATGACCTACAGGTGACCCGGTGTCAGCACGGGCGCCTCGTTGCGAGCCATCACGCGTGGACCGTCCAAACGGACCAGGAGGGTACGCTGACGCTGGTCATCACCGGAGTAGGAACCTATGCGGCAGTAGTCCGGGATGCCCGGCCAGGCCCGCGCCGGCTACGGCTTCATGCGAAAAGCGTGATGACGGGCTGGCCTGCCGGTGATGAGGAGCTACACATGTACGACGACTGACCCCGGCGGAACCAAGCCGCGCTGGCAACGGTCCTGCGGCGCGTGCAGGATGGAACGGGCAGGATCGGGCGTCCTCTTCCACCTAGGACGGAATGGTCTACCCGGCCCCTAAGCGCATCAATCAGGTTGACGTGGTAGCCATGTACCTTCCGGGGCGTGCAGCCCGGAACAGGCCAGCGCCGAAGCACGCTCCGAGCAGGACAAGAAGGCTTGAAGGCTCGGGGACCGAGGCCGCAAGCTGGTCATGGGCGAAGCCTTGCAATGCCGCCGCCTGCGCCCCGGTTATGCCGAGCGACGCTGCCGCAAGCTCGCCGGAGCCAAGGCTACGTGGATCGAGGCCAGTGACGACGCCGAACTCGGTCAGCGCTTCGAGGTAATAGCCGTAAATGCTGGCGTGGTAGCCCTCGGGCGCCCACAGGTCCACCTGGCCCGGTGTGATGCCGTCATACGGGTTGGGATCGGCGAACCCAGTCTGGATTGCCTGGTTCCACGCTGCGCCCACGGGGATCACGTCCTTGATGAGCGGCGAGTTGGCCTTGGCCGCGTCGTAGCCTGCCTGAACGTCCTTCTCCATCGCGTCTATCGGCTGGCCGTACCAGTGGCCCGTCGGCAAGTAGGTTTGATCGGCGCGCGACCAGGTCGAGTCCAAGTGGATGCTGACTGCCGGGTTCTGCGCGGCGAAGGTGGTGGCAAGTAGCGCGGAGTACTGGATCAGCTTGGCCGGGTTGCCGGGGTTGGTGGCATCGAGCGTGCTGTAGCTTTGCAGCACCACATCGTCCCACGGCTTGTCCAGCAAGGGGAGCTTGTTGGCGTAATGGTAGTCAAGCCCGGTGCCGCCGACCGTTTCCAGGCTGACGGTGTAGTTGAGGCCAGACTCCACCGTGAAGGTTTTGAATAGCGCAGGAACGCCACCGACGCCGGTGCCGTTGAGGTCGGTCACGGTGTTGGCGCCGTAGGGCTGCACCAGGTTCGGGCCGCCAGCCGCCTCGCCATAGGTGTAGCTGTTGCCGACGAACAGGATCGAGGACGCCGTCGCCGGCGTGCTGTGCAGCCCGAACACGGCCAAGGCGCACGCTGATGCAAGAAACTGCGGCAAACTCCGTCGCGGTGATCCCATGTTCCTCTCCCGAGTTGATGACTTTTGTTTTATCATCAACAAGCATCATGGGCTGCCAAGGTTGTCAACTTGGATTTAACACGCATGCAGGCAGGTTGAGAGGGTAAGGCTGAGGGACGTTGAACGGGGTGCCCCGGAAGCCGGCTCCGGGTTTGCCATGGCCGAAAACGGACCGCACTGCCAGCGCGATCCTCTTACTGGCGCACGCCCACTATCGTTCCAGGCACCCCGGCGGCGACCCTGCCGAACGCGCAGGATCCCGGTGCAGACTGGGCGGCAGCATACCGTGCGGTTTGCCAAGGTCGTTGGTGGCCAGGGGTCTATGCAGCAGGCGCCCACCACCCTGCGCCCCAGTGTGCGCTCGCGCGATCACGCCGCTGCCGTTGGGTGCGCCAGCACGAACCAGGCAACGGGTTCTGGACAATCAGGGAGTGCGGCGGCCTCAGCCAGAATCAGCACTAGCCCATGACCGTCCAGTCTTGTCACGAGCCGGAACCAAGCGCTTGTGCCTGTTCTGCATGCCGGGACGCTACGGTGTGCGAAGCGGCCTGTAAGCGTTCAGCGTCAACTGGGTCCTGCCAACAACTCCCTCTGGAGGGCCAGGGCACGGACTGGAACGACTATGAGGCCAGCCATGGGCGGGCTGCGACGCGGGCTGCGCTGCGGACGGCGGGGTTGCAGGAATTGGTAGCGCAGGACGCATGGATGACAGCGTGGGCGCGAGCTGCCGAGCGTCAGGGAGCGGGCCTGAGTGCATTCCCATTGCTCGTTTCAGCAACTCAGGAAAGTTTCGCTTTCTAAGTTGACCGAACGCCTAGCAACCTGCGCAGCCAAACGTTGCATCCCTGTGGCAAGCTAATTGAGGCTGCTTAGCTTTCTAGGATGCCCAGCCTCGTCGATGGCAACGTAGGTAAAGACACCCTCGGTCACCTTTTCTGCGTTCTTGCCCCCTCGCTCGCGCGCCCAGGTTTCAATCTTGACCGCGATCGAAGTGTCGCCCACCTCCCCAAGTGTACAGTAGCAGCTAACCTCGTCGCCAACCGACACGGGACGAAGGAACTTCATGGCTTCGATGCTGACGGTTGCGATCCGTCCTTCAGCCTGTTCGGCAGCGAGGGTGCCGCCGGCCATATCCATCTGGGACAATGTCCATCCACCAAAAATACTTCCGTTGGCGTTGGTGTCGCGTGGCATGGCAATCGTGCGTAGCTGTGCGCCACCGGGGATTTCAGGAGGTTGATCGGACATTGCCTGTTCCTTTCTAGTGCCAGCAGTCAGCTCTGGGCCGGGGTGCCGGCAAGAAGCGAGCGATCATACTGAGCCAAGAGGTCGGTTGGGCCCTTGTAGATCGCGACGCATCCAGCTTCCCGAAGGCTGTCCTCAGAAAAGCCCCCGCAAAGGACGCCGATCGTACGCAGGCCGGCCTTTCCGGCAGCCTCGGCATCGTAGGGAGTGTCGCCGATGACAATGACCTCGTCAGGCTCGACATCACCCAACTTGGACATGGCGGCCTCGAAGATGTCAGGCTCCGGCTTGGACTCTTCCGCGTCGGCGGACGAGGTTTCATCATCGGTGAGCCCCTCGATGTTGGCGATCTTCTGATAGGTTTTCAGCTCGTCAGCCTTGGCTGAAGAGGCGAGAACAATGCGGGTGCCATCGGCCTTGATGCGCTCGAACAAAGCACGTACGTCAGCAAAAGGTTTGATCTTGGAAAGGTAGCGTTCCTTCAGGATCTCGCCACGGCGCTCGCTGAGCTCCTCCCCTTTGTCTTCCAGTTCTTCCTTGCTCAGAAAAACCGGCATGAGTTGATCGCCGCCCTTGCCGATCTGGCCGCGGACGGCATCGAACTCGATCTCGTGCCCAAACTCCTTGAAGGCGTCGACCCAGGCTTGGGCATGAATATCAACAGAATCGACCAGTGTTCCGTCTACATCGAAGATGACAGCCTTGAGCATCGGAACCTCCGTTAAGCAGAGCCAACGTCGCGGAGGCGCTCGCGACCGTTCACCTTCGCGGTAGGGTACTCACGCTGGGAGTCTCTTTCTGGAAATGCGCAAAGCAATCTCCGGAACTATTCCGCTGCGGTTTGACGCGGAGCGGCCGAGGCTGGGGCTGCACCATGCGTTTGATCATCCTCGCTGATCGGCTTCACAGCTCCAGCCGGCATGACTTCGGCGCCCGCCTTCTCCAGTTGACTGGTCACCGAAGCGATGAGTTCGTCCCAGCTCTTGGCGAACGAGGCGAGGCCCTGCTCCTCCAGCCCATCGGCGACGTGAGCATTCAGTGTGTTACGGCGCTCCTGATCGGTGTCGAGATCGACCGCTGATTGACACGTTGGCAAAACCCTCATGGCTCAGCAAAAGAGTAAGCAGGCTACTGCTCAAGTGCGTGCCTGTAAAGGCGCCATTCCATCCATATATCAAACCCATATCCATGAGTTTGTGCTGCAAGGCTGCCCATAACCGTCAGTGCTGCAGGCAGCATGGGCATATGATGAGGAAGGTGTTCAAGCCGTCTGGAGGTGGCTCGCCCTGGCCTAGAACACTTCGTGCCCGTTTCCGTTTTCAGCCTAGCGCCAACCCGTCGCCAACACGCCTGCAATCCTGGCAGTTGCTTCCTCAACTGAGTTGACTGTCACCGTCCAGCCTTCGCAGCGTCGCCCTACCTGGTCCCCGATCTGGGACAGCCAAAGCCGCACGATGGTACGCTGGAGGGTCCATGACATCATGCCGAACCCGAGGCCGATATAGGCGACCTCTTCGGCAAGGTCGCTGCCGGCTGTCTCGACGACGACCTCAAGCCTGTTTGTGCGGACCCACAACGCTAGATGGTTGAGCTCAACAGTGGTGAAGTAAGTTACTGCGTCGGTGATGGCGGGATTGGTGGTGAGCATAACGGGCCTGCTATCGGGTTGAAGCAGGTAAGGATGCATAACGTTATCGAAACATCATGCCATGTTCGGTCAGGGTGCGTCATGCGCGGTGTTTAGAGCGGCTCCGCTTTCAACCTCCTTTGTGCGCTTGCCCTCGGCATTCTGTAGGGCTGCGTGCGCGTCTGTCGGCGTCATCGCCTGAATATCCTCCAACGAGTATCCGAGATCTCCAAGTTGCTTCCGCATCTTGTTGGTGATCATGAATGGTATGCCCTCAGGCTCCACCTTGTTTCGGTAAAGGCAGCAGCCTCTTGCTCGGACGTGACGGCTGCTTGAGGACAGAGCTTGCGCAATGCGTCTAACTCCCCCTGGAGGCTCTCGATCTGACCCATTGCCCATTGGAGAGCAACCCTGTCCTGGTCGCTCAAATCCCAGGTGTCACTTTCATCAAACACCATGGCGACGAACCGAGCCTGTTCTGGGATGATCCTCATGATGAGCTTCCATCCGAAAGGCGTAGTAGAGTCCTACCAGCAAGGCTGCAATCTGCGACCTGGTGGTCAAGACGGTTTGCCGGGTTAAGGTCCAGCTTGGGCGCCTGCGATGCGTAGTGACATTCGTCGATAGAGAGGGGTCACAGTCGTAAATATGTCAGAACGATTGTGCCAAGTCATCGCGCCCGCCCAGCCAGCCTTACCGAGGCCCGAATACTGCCATCAGCCAAGTCCTCACGCCGCCCTGGCGGCAGGAGCGTGCAGGGACTGTCCGGGGACTTTGGTAGGACTGCGTCCGAGTTCCCATAATGAACATTCGGCGTTGCTGCAGTGTAAGCGCAATATAGAGACGTCACCCTTGTGCCAGGTAGAGATGGCACCCTTCC
>CAXTDP010000311.1:0-6737 GCA_964242295.1 uncultured Acetobacteraceae bacterium
GGGCGTCCACGAACGCCGGAGGGAACAGGCCCATGATGCTGGACGCGACTGCCGGACCCGCCCGCAGCAGCGCGGCGCATTGCTCGTCGAAGTCCTGGGCCGGGGCGTCCGCGGCCTCCGGCGGCACCGGCGGCCCCCAGGCGCAGAGGAAGCTGCGGACGCCGGCCTCCAGCGCCGGGTCGCGCCGGGGCGGCGGGTCGGGGACCCAAAGGTTGATCTGGAACGCCCCGTTGCTGCGGCCGCGGAACCCGACGGCCCAGTCCCTGATACCGGCGGGATCGGTCAGCAGCGCGCCCATCGCGCCCATGCCGCCGGCGTCGGCCACTGCGGCGGCCAACTCCACCGGGCAGGCGCCGGCCATCGGCGCGGACAGGATGGGGATTTGCAGGCCGAAACGGCGGCAGAAGGCTTCGGCACGGTCGCGGGGGGTCGGCATCGCGGGGCCTTTCGTCGTGACCGGGCTGGAATGCCGCAGGTGCGAGGCAGAAGGCAAGGCGGCGAGGCCGGGAGGTGCAGGCCAACGCCGTCCGCCCCCGGCGCCCAAATCCAGCCGGTTTCGGGCCTGCCTTCGGACCGGCGCCATTTGCAGCGGCAGCCGGCGGTGGACGAGATGCGGCGCCGCCGGGTGCGATGGGCTGCTTAACGGGGTCGTAAGCACTCCGCGGGGAGATAGGCAGGAACGCAAGGACGGATGCACCACGCCGCTGCGTGGTTTTGGCGCGAGGAGGGAGCATGGTCCATGCAAAAGGTTGCGTCCGGGACAGCAACACGCCTTCGGTCATCAGCGCATCCGTCGCAGTCCCTGCGGCCAGGCGACCGGGCCAGGACCGGACGACGGTCATGCGCCACCCCGTTGGACAATTGTGAACACCGAAGAACATAACCTACCGGACCTGCCCGGCTAACGGACCGGTGACCGCCTGGCAATGCGTCTCGATCAGGCTTATTGATCGCGGCGCGCGAGGTTCAACAGGGGACAGTCGAAGTTTGGGCGCGGAACCAGGTTTAGATTGGCGAATGGTTGCAGGTTTTCCTCTGTGTGTATTGTCGGACAGCCGCAATGGTGCGGCAACGGACGATGCGCAGCAGGTGAGGGTCAGCATCATCATCCCCGCCTACAAGGCGGAAACGACGATTGAAGACACCATTGCGGCCCTCGCCTCCCAAACGTTCCACGCCTTTGAAGTGATCGTCGTGGACGATGCGAGTCCAGACAGCACCGGGGAACGGGCCTGCCGCGCCCTGCGCCGGTCCGGCCTGCGGCACGTCGTCGTGCGGCTGGTGAACAATGCTGGGCCGTCCAGCGCGCGCAATGCCGGGGTGTCGCTGGCATCCGGCGAATACGTCGCCTTCCAGGATGCGGACGACACCTGGATGCCGGAAAAGCTGGCGCGGCAAGTCGAACTTATGGACGGCCATCCCGAGGTCACGCTCTGCGGATGCCAGGCCGACCTGGTGGCCGCGAACGGCGCCGTGATCGGGCCGTTGTTCTTGCGCCTGCCGGCGTTCCAAACGATGGGCTGGCGGCGGCTGCTGTCCAACGCCTTTATTCAAACGTCTTGCGCGCTGGTCCGGCGGGCCGACCTCGGCACCCAGCCGTTCGACCCGACGCTACGGATCGCGGAAGACCGGGACCTGTGGATACGCCTTGCCTCGAACGGGGTGACGGCGTTGCTGCAGGACGTGCTGGTGCGCAAGGCGGAGCTGCCCACCAGCTTCATGTCCACCAACACGATGCTGATCGCCTTGGATACCAAGCGCATGGTGGACTACCATGTCAGCGCAATGCGCGACTACCTCAACTGGCGGGAGCGCAGGCTGATCTACGGCTCGCTCCATTCCAGCATCGGCAAGGGACTTTCCCCTCATTCCGGCCATTACCTCCGCGGCGTGCGGCACCTGCTGATGGCGATCGGAATGGGATACAACATGACCGACAACGTGCGCTTCCTGATCCTGTCCAACCCGGCGGTGCGCACGTTGCGCCACCGCCTGGGCTTGCTCAGGGCCAACGCTGGCTGATCCACGATGTCGTTGACCATCAGTGCGCCCGAGACAAGCTCGACGCCCCGCCTGGAGCCGGCCAACGTCAGCAAGCTGGCCCGCCCGCATCTGTGCGTGGTGATTGACACCGAAGAGGATTTTGACTGGCACGGGCCGTTCTCCCGCAACAACATCTCTGTCGAGTCGTTCAAGCACCTCGGCAGGGCACAGGACCTGTTCGAGGGCCATGGGGTGCGCCCGTGCTACTTGGCGAGCTATCCTGTCCTCATGGACGACTACGCCGCCCAAACTTTGCGCGGGTGGGTCGGGGCAGGCCGGGCGGTGATCGGCGCGCACCTGCACCCCTGGGTGACGCCGCCGCACGACGAAGTCGTCTGCCTGGCCAACTCCTTTCCCTGTAACCTGCCGAACGACCTGGAGCGGCAGAAGCTGCAAAGATTGACCGACACCGCATTTGAGCGGCTGGGTCAGCGGCCGACCGTTTACAAGGCGGGGCGCTACGGCTTCCGGGTGGCGCATGGCGGCATGCTGATGGACCTCGGCTTCGAGGTGGACACGAGCGTCCTGCCGTTCCGGGACCTGTCCGGGCTTGGCGGAGGACCCGACTTCTTTGAATGCCCGTCGCAGCCGTTCTGGGCGGATGACACGAGGCGGCTGTTGCATATCCCGATGACGCACGGGCTGATCGGCCCTCTGCGGACGTTGGCCGGCAGCGGCGCGGACCGCCTGCTGTTCAGCACGGGGCTGCGGCGCATGCGGCTGCCCGGATTGCTGTCGCACCTTGGGCTGCTGGAACGTATCATGCTGACTCCGGAAGGCTTGACGCTTGACGACATGAAACGGCTGGTCGGCAAGCTAGCGTCAGGCGGCCAGCTCGTGTTCGCGCTGACCATGCACAGCCCGTCCTTTGCGCCGGGTCATACGCCCTATGCACGCGACATGGCCGAGGTTGACGCGCTACTGGGCCGGCTTGACGGGTTCCTGACGTTTTTCCGCGATGAATTGAATGGCGTCGCGGCGACGCCTGCAGAACTGAAGGCCGCGCTGGGCTGACGAGGCGACTGGACGCCAGGTGCTTGTCACGCCGATCCCGGCATACGTCGTCGTAGGCCGCTTGCGGCGTGGCAGCCTTAAGGTCGCCTAACCCCTAGACGACGGGCGAGCGCATCACGCACACTGATAGAGGCTTATGGTTTCAAGGGACGTGTACATCCCGGTCTCGCCGCTGCGAGCCGTTACGGCATTTTCTTTACGAACTGACTGAGAATGACCTGCTCCCAAGTGCTGTAGTTTTCAAGCCCTTTCGCGAGTGCCGGCCCGTTTGCCGGCAGCAAGCGCACGAAACGGAGTAGATCTCTGATCTCGCGAGGGTCAAGGGAAAGCGCCATCAGCGCAAAAAACAACCCTTTCACTTTATGCCCATTCAGGGCATTATTCATTGCAGCATCCTTGTAGACGTTATAATGATACCAGCGTAGTTGCCGGCGGAACGGGCGAAGCACCGGGTCCTTGCGTGCCAGGCTGGCGCTACGTGCAAGTTGCGAAGACAAACGGCCTGCAGAGTGCATCATGCTGGCTTCCTGCCTATTCAGCACATATGTCTCCGCCTCAATATGGTCCATCGGGGCCAACACGCTTACCCGCAGCCCGAGCAGCCAATCTTCCCCATAGATCAGGCGTGGGTCGAATCCCCCAGACTCCGCGATCAGACTTTTGCGGAACAAATTGGCGCCAAGGGGAGCTTGAAACCCAGCCAACATCCGGGTCAGCTCTGGCGTTGAGAACCGGCGCGAAACGTAGCCCGCCTCGGTCGCTGAACTCCCAGGCGCAAAGGGGTGAGCGGGGCGAAGTTCCCCACCCGGCAAAAGTGTGCTGAAGTTGCTGGCTATCCAACGGGTGTCTGGCCGCTCCAGCAACACGGCCTGTGCGCGTCCGAGCTTATCCTGTATCCAGGTGTCGTCGGAGTCTATGAACCCGATCCAGTCATACTTGGCTTGTGAAATGCCGGCGTCACGCGCCTGCCCCGGCCCACTGTTCTTCGCCTGGTAGATCGCCCGCACTCGGCTATCCCGCGCCGTAGCGCCTTGCAGCGCCGAACGGGTCGCGGGATTGGTCGAGCAGTCGTCAACAAGGATGACCTCGCAACGGTGTGACCCCGCTTGATCGAGAACCGATCGCACTGCCGACTCGATCAGCAATGGCGCCGTATTGTATACTGGGCAAACGACAGAAACGTCCAAACTGTCCCCTCCTCCATCTCTGCACTGCCGTCAAAGTACTCCGTCCGCAGTCAGGGTGAGTTGGTCCTTGCTGGTAGGAGGGCGGCAGCCGCGGCTTGAATGGTGCATTGGCGGTTGTGCAAAACCTTCGAGGCAGCAGAGTGCCGGGTCGGCGGCAATGGCGGACAGCACGCCGGCGACGTCGGCCTCACGGTTGAAGGTGCAGATTGCGACGGCCAGCCCGACCGGCTCCGGCGCCGCGTCCGCCGCGAACCATTCTGCCCGGCGCAGCACAGCCGGGCCAGCCGCGGCGGCCAGCTCGAACCAGACCATGCCGGCCTGGCGGAAGTTGGGAGCGTCGTGCGGCAAGTGGATTTCGGCGGCGCCGTCCACCTCCGCCTCGTGCAGCAACGTTTGGCCGCCATGCTGCGTCATGCGCCACAACCGCAGCTTGGCGCGACCTGCGATCTCGATTTGCAGGGTGAAGGACGCCGCCCGGGTGTGCAGGCGCCAGTGATGCTCGAACAGGGCGTTGAAGTTGGTGTCGAAGGCCACGCTGGCGCCAGGCTCAATCCGCAGGGTGCCATCCGCCTGCAGATGGGCGTCGCCGCGGACGCGCCAATAAAGATCCCGCAAAGGTGCCGGGCGGTCCAGGATCACGCGCTGCAGGCGCACGCCGGACTGGGCTTCCATCTGCCCAGCGCTTCCTGCCTGTCCCGCCGCTGCGTCCGACATGATGTTCCCCGCCCTGGGCCGCTTGGCCGAAGGTGCGCGCTCTTATCAAAGTTCAATCCAGGGCGTAAGACACGGCTCTGGCCCGCTGCAACGAGGACGATGCAGTCCGCTAAGAAATCCGGCAAATTCATAACGAAACGGCGACAGTTCGTGAAGAAACATAAGCGCCGCCTGCCTCACTGCGGCGCAGACCCGGTGTAAGTTGGGGTAGCTGCAAGCCGTGCTGCCGGGTCAGCGGCGGCCTGCTTGGAATGCGGGCCACGAGGGAATAAGTGGGAGCGCGGGAACGTGGCGGCGCCTTGGACCATGGGTGGCCGGATGGCATTCACCTCTGGTTATGGCGCATACATCTAGGGTTCCAGCACGACCCTTGCAGACGAACGGGGCAGTGGACACGTGAGCGTACAACCCAAGCCAGCCACCACATACGCCGTCCTGTTCCGGACCCATATCTGGGACGAGTATGTGGAGCGCCAGTATCAGCGGTTGCGCGCCACTGTAGGCCGCGGCGACCTGTATATCCTGGTGGACGAAACCAACCGGCCTGTGTCCATTCCCTACCCGAACGTCGTGTCCCACACGCAGTCGTCTGTGCTGGAGTTGAGACTGAGCCGCGCCGGGCACGGCAACATGCTCTGGTTCAATGGCGACTACCCGCTGTATGCCTTCTACCAGCAGCACGACAATTACGACTTTTATATCATGTCGGAGTATGACGTAGCCGTGCAGCGTCCCCTGGACGACATCGTGGACCGGATGGCGCGCGAAGGCACGGACTTGGTTGGCGTGCCGAACACGGAGGCGGTCGCGGACTGGCCGCTGACCCACACCTGCCAGGACGCTTATGCGCTCGATGAGATCAAGAAGTGCCTGATCTGCATTGCGATGTTCTCCAACCGCGCCGTCCGCCGCCTGTATGAGCGCCGGGTCGAGATGTCGCATCTGCAAGCAGCCGGGGTGATGCGGCACTGGCCTTATTGCGAGGCGTTCATCCCGACCGAGGTCGCGCGTGCCGGCTTCAAGATGGCCGGATTGGCGGAGTTCGGGCCGATCAATCGCTACGATTGGTCCCCGGCCGTGATCGAGGCGGACCTGCCGGGTCTGGCCGATCAGGCGTTCGTGCATCCCGTGCTGGACGCGCAAAGGTTCGTGCAGCACACCATGAAGAACCTGTGGCCGCCCGAGTCGTTCTTTGATCCGCGGAATGCCGTGGCCCGGCTGTTGCGGCGTGCGCCCGTCGGGGTTTATGGGCCGCCGCTGGCGCGGGCGCTGTATCGCCGGGTTGGCGCCCCGTTCCGCAAGCTGTCGCCGGGCGTGAGCCAGCGGGCATAACCCAGATTCGGCCACGGCTTGCGGAGGCAGGCGCCCAACAGGCAGAAAGCTTTGGTGAACGTGACGCCGGGCACTCAGCCCGTGACGCAGGCGGCGATTTGCGCTCAGGTCCAGTGGAGATCAGATGGTGGGGAAGCATCGGCAGTGCCCAAGCGGGTCCGGGGGCAAGCGGCCTGGCGACACGCATGGCCACCGGAGGCCGGTTGGGAGCGTGAGTGTTGAAAGTGGAACGCGAAACAAGCGATAGCTACCCTGTGCCGATGGGCCGGCAAGGCTAGCCGCGTGTCGTACCTGCCGATCTTGCTGTCGCCGAGTGTTTGGGGATTCCACCTGTGCGTGCATTGAGCGTGAATGAGGCGGTTCGGCTGCTGTTCGGGCGCATAACGACCGAGGACCATCGCAAGCGCCGGGTCCTCAACATCATCCAGAGCGTCGTGACGAACCTTG